>DASXLH010000209.1:0-12645 GCA_036496335.1 Acidimicrobiales bacterium | reverse complement strand
CCTGGAGCGCTGGTCCGACATCGGAAGCAAGGAAGAGTTCGAACGCGTGCTGTTCGAGTTCGCCGTCGAGGAGGAGTCGTAGGTGTCAACGTCGTCGTGGTCCGGGCGCAAGGTGCTGGTCACGGGGGGCGAGGGGTTCATCGGCAGCACGCTTGTTGACCATCTCCTCGGGCTCGGAGCCCACGTTCGTGCATATGTGCACTACAAGCCGTACGGCTCCGCGGGCTACCTTGCCGGACGCGAGGACGACGTCGACATCGTTGCCGGCGACGTGCGCGACGGGGAGCGCGTCAGCGAGGCGGTGCGCGGCCACGATGTCGTGTTCCATCTTGCCGCACTCATCGGCATCCCCTACAGCTACGTGGCGCCCGACAGCTACGTCCAGGTCAACGTGCAGGGCACCCTCAACGTGGCCACCGCCTGCCGTCGCCACGACGTCGCCCGCCTGGTCCACACCTCGACCAGCGAGACCTACGGCACGGCCCGGTACGTGCCGATCGACGAGTCGCACCCGCTCCAGCCGCAGTCCCCGTACTCGGCCTCGAAGATCGGCGCCGACATGATGGCGCTCTCCTTCCACCACGCCTTCGGCCTGCCGGTGGCGGTGGTCCGGCCGTTCAACACCTACGGGCCCCGCCAGTCGACCAGGGCGGTCATCCCGACGATCCTGGCCCAGCTCCACCGCGGCGCCCGCGAGATCCGACTGGGCGCCACCTCACCGACCCGTGACTTCACGTTCGTGGAGGACACCGCCGACGGCTTCCTCGCCGTCGCCGGCTGCGACCGCGCCGTCGGGGAGGCCGTCAACCTCGGCACCGGCCGGGAGATCAGCGTCGGCGACCTCGCCCGCCTCCTGGTGACGATCACCGGGCGGGACGCCGACGTCGTCACCGACGAGGACCGCCTCCGCCCCGCCGACAGCGAGGTGGAGCGGCTCCTGTGCGACAACCGCCGGGCCCTCGAGTGGGCGGGCTGGTCACCCACCGTCTCGCTCGAGGAGGGGCTGGAACGCACCTCGGCGTGGGTCAAGGACAACCTCGACCGGATCGACACCGCGGGCTACGCGGTCTGAGCCTGCCCGCCCACCGGTGCACCTGAGCCTTCTGGGCGCCCTGGCCATCCTGGCCGCCGGCCTGGGTGCCGGCACGATCAACGCTGTCGTCGGCTCCGGATCGCTGATCACCTTCCCGACCTTGCTGGCCCTGGGCTACCCGGCGCTGCTGGCCAACGTGTCGAACAACATCGGCCTGGTGCCGGGCGGGGCCAGCGCGGTGTTCGGCTACCGGCGGGAGCTCGAGGGCCAGCGGGAGCGGGTGCTTCGCCTGGGTTGGGCATCGGTGGCCGGCGGGCTCACGGGGTCGATCCTGCTGCTGGCCCTGCCCGAGTCGGTCTTCGAGCGGGTCGTCCCGGCGCTCATCCTGCTGGGCGTGGTGCTGGTGGCCCTCCAGCCCCGCATCAGCGCCCTCCTCGCCGCCCGCCGGGCGGATCGGCCGGAGCACGGGGGCGCCGTGCTCCTCGCCGGTGTGTACCTCACGGGGGTGTACGGCGGCTACTTCGGGGCCGGGCAGGGAATCATCCTGTTGGCGCTCCTCGGGATCCTCATCAGCGACGACCTCCAGCGACTCAACGCGGTGAAGAACGTGTTGGCCCTGGCGGTCAACGGCGTCGCCGCCGTCGTCTTCCTCCTCGTCGCCGACGTGGCGTGGGAGGTGGTGGGCCTCATCGCCGTCAGCTCGGTGGTCGGCGCCCAGCTCGGCTCCACCTACGGTCGGCGCCTTCCCCCGTCGGCGTTGCGGGCCATCGTCGTGGTCGTCGGGCTGATCGCGGTGATCCGACTCGAGGTCTGACCCACTCGGTCGGCCCGTGGCGACCGGCTCCGCCGGCCGCCATGCTCACCAGTGCACGACCAGATCCGCCGCCACGGGCGCGGCGCGGAGAGGAGACAGCCGGTGGTGGTCGATCTGCGGTCGGACACCGTCACACGACCCAGCCCGGCGATGCGCCGGGCCATGGCCGAGGCCGAGGTCGGCGACGACCTCTACGGCGAGGACCCGACCGTCAACGCCCTCCAGGAGCTCTTCGCCGGCATGGTCGGCAAGGAGGACGCCCTCTTCGTCCCGTCCGGCACGATGGGCAACCAGCTCGCTCTGCGGCTGCTGGCCCGCCCGGGCACGGCGGTCGTGGCCGGACGACGCACGCACGTCGTGGCCTATGAGAACGCCGCCGCCGCCACCAACACGGCCGCCCAGCTCCTCCCCGTGTCCGACGACGAAGGCTTCGTGCGGCCGGACGAGCTCGAGGCCGCCCTCGCCGGGGCAGGCCACCACCAGCCGGAGGTGAGCCTGGTGTGCGTGGAGGACACCCACATGGCCGGGGGCGGGCGCTGCATCCCGCTGGCCGTGCTGCGCCGGCTCGGCTCGTCGGGCGTCCCCCTGCATCTCGACGGGGCCCGGCTCTTCAACGCCTCCGTGGCGACCGGGGTGGCGCCGGCCGAGATCGCCGGGCCAGCCACGACGGTGATGTGCTGCCTGTCGAAGGGCCTCGGCGCCCCCGTCGGCTCGCTCCTGGCCGGGTCGGGCGAGACGATGGCCCGGGCCCGCCGGGAGCGCTCCCGCCTCGGTGGGGGCATGCGCCAGGCCGGCATCCTGGCCGCCGCCGGGATCGTGGCGCTCACCACCAACGTCGCCCGCCTGGCTGACGACCACGTCCGGGCCGGCCGGCTGGCGTCGGCGGTGGCCGACCGCTGGGGCGACGCCGCCGGACTGACCCCGCCGGAGACGAACATCGTCGTCTTCCGCCACCCGCGACCGGAGGTCCTGCTCGCCCACCTGGCGGATCAGGGCGTGCTGGCCGGGACGATCGCCCCCGGGGTGGTGAGGCTCGTGGCCCACCTCGACGTCGACGACGCCGGCGTCGAGCTGGCCGTCACCGCCCTGCGCAACGCGCCCTGACCCGGCGGTCAGGCGAGGATCGCCTCCACCCGGTCGAGCGTCTCGTGGACGGGCGTCCGCTCGCCGGGCTCCGAAGTGACCGCCTCGGCGATCCGGAAGCTCTGGACGAGGTAGCGGACCAGCGCCTGACCCTTGGCGGCCCGGTCAGGGTCCGGCAGGGTGGCCGGGTCGGGCAGGGCGAAGGTCGGATCGGCGCGCTCGTAGTCGGCCAGCAGCGTGGTGGCGGCCACGGCGAGCTCATGGTGACGCTCGTCGGGCCATCGCCAGGCGGTGGTCGTGGCGGGATCCACGGCCGGCCAGAGGCGGGCCCGGGCCCGGGCCGGCGAGAAGGCGACCTGCGCGTCGTAGCCCTCGGGCGGCTCCGTATCGATCGCCAGCTCGCCGCTCACCGCCGGGGCGGGGTCGACCACCAACGTCGCCAGGACGGAGGCAGCCGCCTGGAGCGTCGGAAGGGCGAGCAGAACGTCGTGGGTGAAGCCCGGGGCTTCCTGGCAGACGACGAGCTTGTCGGCGTCGGAGCGGTGGGCGACCTCGTCGACCGCGTCGGCGAATGCCGCCCGCCGGTCGCCCGGGTCCTCGCCGACCAGCGACAGCCGCACCGTGACCGGCACGCCGGTCTCGCGCGACTCGTGCTCGATGGTGGCCGGCTCGTAACCGCCGTGCGAGAAGCCGATGATCCACAGCTCGGCGGGGACCAGATGGTCGGCGATCTGGAAGATCGCCACCGCCTGGCCGAGGCCGTAGGCGGGTGGGAACCGGACGATCCCGCCGAGGGGCACCGGGGCGAACAGGTCGACGGCCCGGATGCCGGTCGCCAGCCATCCCTCGCGTCGGTCCAGGCTCCGCGCCCGCACGATGTCGCGCCAGTCGGCGGGACGGCGGCCGAGGTCGTCGGTGCGCTCCGGATCGGCCCCGGCGGCAAGGAGCAGGGCTTCGATCCGATCGTGGCCACGTTGCGCGGCGGCATGCAGCGGCGTGGCCCCGGCGAAGGCCGCCAGGTCGACGTCGGCCCCCGCCGCCAGCAGCTGGGCGACGACGTCCTCGTTGCCGAAGAGGGCGGCCGCCCACAGGGCCGATTCCGCCCCCTGGCAGTCGCAGGGGGCGTTGACGGCCGCGCCGGCGTCGAGCAGGAGGCCAACCAGTGCCACGTCACCCGTCTGGGCCGCCCGGATCAGGGGCGAGGCCTTCCCGGCGAAGCCGAGCTGGGTGGCCATCGCCTCGTCGACCGACCACTCCTCCGTGACGTGCACGAGCCCGGGGTCGGCGGCCAGGAGCCGCCGCACGGTGGCGTGGTCGCGGCGGCGGATGGCGATGAACAGCAGGAGCGTGTCGCGGAACGCCCCGTCGCGGGACGGCCGGGCGGCTTCGAATGCTTCGGTCACCATGGGGAACAGCTCCTTCATCCGGGTGCGGGCCCGGGAAGCCCGCTTCTTGGCGGTCGATTCGGTGATGGCCAGGAACGAGGCGACGTCCCGGTAGGGCAGGCCGCCGAGATGGTGGAGGGCGACCACGGCCCGCTCCTCGACGGGGAGCACCTCGACCAGGGCCCGCACCTGATCGGCGTCGGTGGCCGCCTCCAGGGCGGCGGCCGGGTCGGCCCCACCCTCGTCGGGCAGTGGGTCGATCCCGTCCAGGGGCACCTCGACGAAGCGGGCCCGGCGATGCCGGCGGCCGGCGGCCGTGCGGACCAGCGTGGCGAACCAGGCCGGGAAGGCCTGCGGGTCCCGGAGCGAGCCGAGGTGCCGGAAGGCGAGGGCGAAGGCCTCCTGGGCGACGTCGGCGGCGTCATCCCAGCACCCGGCAGCCACGGCCATGGCCACGGCGGCATCCTCGAAGCGGCCGACCAGCAGGCTCCAGGCATCGAGGTCGCCCCCGGCGGCCCGCCCCACGATCACGGCCAACTCCTCGTCCGGTCGGGTGCGTCCCATCACCCCTAAGGATCCACCCAGGGGCGACAGGGTGACCGGATCCGGTCGAAATCCTCGGCTACGTCGTCGGACGGGCGGCGGCGCCTTCTCGCACTCGGCGCCTCATCGGCGCACCCTCAGGCCGAAGCCGGCGCCTTGCCGGGCCGGCGGGTCCGGCGGTGCCCGCCGGCCTGGGCGATGTTGAGGAGGATCCCGGTGGCGGCCATCGTCACCAGCAGGGACGATCCACCGAAGGAGATGTAGGGAAGCGTGAGACCGGTGATGGGGAGCAGGCCCACGACCCCACCGATGTTGACGAAGGCCTGCATGAGCAGCCAGGCGGTGATGCCGGCGGCGACGAGGCATCCGAAGCGGTCGGGCGCGGCCAGGGCGATGCGGACGCCCAGCCAGGCCAGCGCCAGGAACAGGCCGACCACGAACAGGGCGCCGAGCAGGCCGAGCTCCTCGGCGATGATGGCGAAGATGAAGTCGGTGTGGGCGTTGGGGAGGAAGCCCCACTTCGCCCGGCTCTCCCCCAGCCCGACCCCGAGCAGGTGGCCCGAGGCGACCCCCATCAGCGACTGGTTGATCTGGTAGCCGGTGTTGCCCGGGTCCTTGCCCGGGTGGAGGAACTGCAGGAGCCGGTCCCGCCGGTAGGCCTTGGAGAGGGCCAGACCGACGGCCGCGGCGCCGGCGGCGGAGAACACCACCGTCAGGCGGGCCAACGGCACGCCGGCCACGAACAGGACCGAGAAGGCGATGGTCCCGAGCACGATGGTCGACCCCAGGTCGGGCTGCAGCATCATCAGCCCGCCGGTGAGGCCGGCGACCACCAGCACCGGGGTGAGCGTGACCCGGGTGTCGGCCATCAAGTGCGCCCGTCGAGCCAGCAGGTCGGCCGAGAACAGAAGGAGGGCCAGCTTGGCGAACTCGGCCGGCTGTATCCGCAGCGAACCGCGCCCCAGCCAGGACCGCGCCCCGTTGACCATCACGCCGAAGCCCGGGATCAGCACCAGGACCAGCAGCGCCAGCGACACGACCATGAGCACCGGCACCAGCCGCCGCCATCGCCGGTAGTCGAAGCGGGCCGTGAACACGGCCACTCCCAGACCGAGCACCGTCCACATCGACTGGCGGATGAAGTAGGTCCAGGTGGAGCCGGACTCCTGCTCGGCCTGGACCGACGAGGCCGACAGCACCATGACCAGGCCGATCACCAGCAGCGTCCCGACGACCGCCACCAGGCCGTACCAGAGGGCCGGCCGGGGCACCGGGCGGCGGCGTCGGAAGCGCCGGGAGAGTCCGACGAGACCGGTGGAGGCGGTCCGCAGCCGGGCCCGGACCCGTTGGCGGCGACCGGCGAAGGGATGGAGCGGATCGACGACGACCCGATCGGGGGTGGTCGTCACCCGACCAGCGCCCGAACGGCCCGGGCGAAGTCGTCGCCTCGCTCGCCGTAGCTCCGGTACCAGTCGAACGAGGCACAGGCCGGCGACAGCAGCACGGCGTCGCCGGGCTCGGCCAGCGAGCGGGCGGTGGCGACGGCGTCGTCCATCGAGCCGGCCGTGCGCACCGTCGCCACCCCCGCGAAGGCGGCCACGATCTCCTCGGTGGCCTCGCCGATGGCGACCACCCCCCGGAGGCGCCCTGCCTCCTGGGCGAGGACGGACAGGTCAAGTCCCTTGTTGCGCCCACCCGCGATCAGCACCGACGACGCGAACGAGCGGACGGCGGCGACGGCCGCATGAGGGTCGGTCGCCTTCGAGTCGTCGTAGAACCGCACGGCTCCATCGTCCCCGACCAGGACCAGCCGGTGGGGGAGCCCCCGGAACTCGCGCAGCGCCCGCCGCACGCCCTCGACCGACGCCCCGGCCGCGAGGGCCGCCGCACAAGCGGCCAGCGCGTTGGTTCGATCGTGCGGAAGGGACCGCCACAGGGCGCTCACGGGCACGACCGCGCCGTCGGGCCCGGCCAGCTGACCGGCCTCCACCCGCCAGTCGCCGTGGTCGAGCCCGAAGGTGCTGAGCCGCGACCGGACCTGGCGGGCGTAGCGCATCACCACCGGGTCGTCGATGTTGGCGACAGCCAGATCGCCGGCCTGCTGGGCCTGCCAGATGTGGGCCTTGGCGTCGGCGTAGGCGGCCATGGAGGGATGCCAGTCGAGGTGGTCCTCGGCCAGGTTGAGCCACACCCCCACCGCGGGACGGAAGGTCTCGGTGAACTCCAGCCGGAACGACGAGGCTTCCACCACGACCACGTCGAGGTCCTCGTCGACCACGTCGACGAGCGGGATCTCGTTGTTCCCCGCCGCCACCGTGCGCAGGCCACTGGCCTCGAGCATCGACGCCACCAGCGTGGTGACGGTCGTCTTCCCGTTCGTCCCCGTGACGGCCACCATCGGCGCCGCCCCCCAGCGGGACACGAGCTCGAACTCGCTCCAGACCGGCACCCCACGGCGCAGGGCGCGGGCGATGGCCGGGTGACCGACGGGGACGCCCGGGCTCGGCACGACCACCTCGGCGTCGTCCACCAGGCGGTCGACGGTCTCCGGGTCGGGCGAATCGAGCACGGTGACGCCCTGCAGCGCCGCCGCCCGGGCCCGGGTGGCGTCGGACGGCCGGTCCTCGGTGACGGTGACGTCCCAACCCCGCTGCGCCATACGCCGGGCGGCGGCCTCGCCGGCGACGCCGAGGCCGACCACGAGGGCCCTCACTTCAGGATCCCCGGCACGGACAGGTAATCGGCATAGAAGAGACCGACGCCGACGGCGGTCACCAGTCCGCCCAGCAACCAGAAGCGGACGATGACCGTCGTCTCCGGCCAGCCCAAGAGGTCGAAGTGGTGGTGGATGGGGGCCATGCGGAAGACGCGCCGACCGAAGAGCCGGAAGGCGGTCACCTGCACGATCACGGAGACCGTCTCCACGACGTAGATCCCACCGATGACGGGCAGCAGCAGGGCGGTGTTGCTGACGAGCGCGATCGACGCCAGCGCGGCGCCGATCGCCAGCGCGCCGGTGTCGCCCATGAAGATCTGGGCCGGGGCCGCGTTCCACCAGAGGAAGCCGGCGCAGGCCCCCAGCATCGAGGCGGCCACCAAGGCCAGATCGAGTCCTTGGGGCACGTGATAGAGGCCTTCATGGCGGAAAATCCAGAACCCGATCACGGTGTAGGCGGCGAAGGAGAAGATGCCCGATCCGGCGGCGAGGCCGTCGAGCCCGTCGGTGAGGTTGACGGCGTTCGTGGCGGCCACGATCAGCAGCACGCCCCAGGCCCCCCAGAGCACCGGGCCGATCTCGAGGTGGAACGCGTCGAGGCGGGTGAAGGTCAGCTCGGTGTGGACCTTGGCGGCGTAGTGGGCCAGGGCGACGAAGGCGACGGCGACGAAGAGCAGGCCGGCGATCTTGGCCCGCTTGTTGAGCCCACGGTTGCGGGCGCTGTTGACCTTGATCCAGTCGTCGAGCAGGCCCACCAGGCCGGCACCGACGATGGCGAGCTCGCACAGCAACCCGCCCCAGGTGAAGATCGCGCCCTTCACCAGGTGGGCCACGGCGTAGCCCGCTCCCCCGCCGACCACGATGGCGATGCCGCCCATGGTGGGTGTCCCGGCTTTGGTCAGGTGGCTGCTCGGGCCCTCCTCGCGGATGGGCTGGCCGATCCCGCGGGCCCGCTGGAAGCGGATCAGCAGCGGCGTGCCGGCGAGCGAGACGGCCATCCCGACCGCGGCCGCGATGAAGAGCCCGATCACCCGAGCAGCTCCCGGACCACCTCGCGGTCGTCGAACGGGATGCGCCGGTCGCCGACCTCCTGCACGGTCTCGTGGCCCTTGCCGGCCACGATGACGACATCCTCGGGCCTGGCCTCCCGCAGGGCCAGCGCGATGGCGGCCCGTCGATCCGGTTCGGCCACGACCCTCGCCCTCGCCACCGGCGCGGGCGGCACGCCGGCGAGCACGTCCTCGATGATCGCCTCCGGCTGCTCGCCGCGGGGGTTGTCCGAGGTCACGACGGCCAGGTCGGCGAGCCGGGCGGCCACCTCGCCCATGATCGGTCGCTTGGCCTTGTCCTTGTCGCCGCCGGCCCCGAACACCACCAGCACCCGGCCGGGGCCCGTCCTGGCCGCCCGCAGGACCTGCTCGAGCCCGTCCGGCGTGTGGGCGAAGTCGACCAGCACGGTGAACCGCTGCCCGGCGTGGACCGGCTCGAGGCGACCGGGGACGGGCTCGCTGGCCGCCAACGCCGACAGCGCCACCGCCGGCTCGACCCCGACCAGCTCGGCGGCGGTCAACGCCGCCACCGCGTTGGCCACGTTGTGCAGCCCGCCGATGGGAACCGTCAGGGGCAGCCCTCGCCACCGACCGCTGGAGCCGCCCACCCCGACGGCGAGGTCGGTCACGTCGTCCACCGAGAACGCCACCGTGGGCACGGCGGCGGCATCGAGCAGGAGCCGGCCGTGGATGTCGTCGGCGTTGACGAGGGCGCGGTCGGTGAGCTCGGGCTCGAACAGGGCGGCCTTGGCCTTGAAGTAGGCCTCCTCGCTCTCGTGGAAGTCGAGGTGGTCGCGACCGAGGTTGGTGAACAGGGCCAGCCGGAACCGGCTTCCCTCCACGCGGTGCAGGACCATGGCGTGCGACGACACCTCCATCACCACCGAGCGGCCGCCCCCGTCGCGGAACCCGGCCAGCTGGGCCTGGAGATCGGTGGCCTCGGGTGTCGTGCGACTCCCCGTCAGCGTGCCGATGACCTCGGTGGGGCGACCGTCGGCCCGCAACATCGACCCGAGGAAAGCGGCCGTGGTCGTCTTCCCGTTGGTGCCGGTGATGCCGATGACCTCGAGCGTGCTCGACGGGTGGCCGTGCACGGCCGCCGCCGCCCGTCCCATCGCCCGCCGGACGTCGGGAACCTCTATCTCGGGTACCCCTCGGCCGGACACGACCAGGCCGAGGGGTCGTTCGCACAGGAGGGCCACGGCTCCGGACTCGACCGCCTCGGCGGCGAAGCGGTGGCCGTCGAAGCGCCCACCGGTCACGCAGCAGAACAGGTCACCCGGGGTGACCGATCTGGAGTCGTGGGTCGCGCCGGTCACCTCGACGCGGCCGTCGCCGCGGAGCACGACGCTCGCGTCACCCGACGGGTCGCGAGGTGCCGCGGACGAGGACTCGAGCTCGGCGACGAGCTCGGACAGCACCACCATCACCTCACCCTTCCAGACGGGCGGGTAGAGGCCGAGCCACGAGCCGAACGGGGCGTCCTCCCGTGGCCAGCACGCTCACTCCGGTAGGTCGACGGGCACCGGTTGGCTGGCCGGGACCACCGCAAGAGGATCCGACTTCGCCGGCGGCGGGATGCGCAGGTCACGGAGGGCGTACTGGCTGATGCGGGCGAAGACGGGGGCGGCGACCACCCCGGCGTAGTACGTCGGTCGAGGCTCGTCGAGCACGACCAGCGCCGAGAGCTTGGGCGCCCCGGCCGGCACGAAGCCGGCGAAGGTCGAGTAGTACCCACCGATCTCGTAGCCGCCGTTGGCCAGATCGTTCTTGCGGGCCGTGCCGGTCTTGCCGGCCACGTCGTAGCCCTGGATCTGGGCGTTCACACCGGTTCCGTTCTTCACGACGTTGCCCAGCATGGCGGTGAGCTCGGCGGCGGTCTCCTTGGAGATGACCCGCCGGGTCTGCGGGGCCGGGGCCGGCTTCACCTTGCCGTCGGCACCGATCGTCGACTTGACCAGCGACGGCTCCACCCACACCCCACCGTTGGCGATCGTGTTGTACACCTGGAGCATCTGCAGGGCGTTGACGGCCACGCCCTGACCGATCGGGATGGAGCCCATGTCGCTGCCGTCCCAGTGCGAGCGCATGATGCCGCTGGTCTCCTGGGGGAAGTCGAGACCGCTGGGCTGGCCGAGCCCGAAGCGGGTGAGGTAGTCGGAGATGGTCTGCCGGCCGAGTCGCTGCGCCAACATGATCGTGCCGATGTTCGAGGACTTGGTGAGGATGTCCGTCACCGAGAAGGGCTCGGTGCCGTGGGGATCCGCGTCGGAGAACGACTTGGTGCCCACCTGGATGCTCCCCGGGACCGTGAGCACCGTGTCGGGCTTGGCCGTGCCCTTCTCGAGGGCGGCGGCGATGGTGATCACCTTGTTGACCGACCCCGGCTCGAACACCGCCGTCACGGCCTTGTTCTCGCTGGAGGCCACCGGGTTGCCGGCGGCGTCCCGACCCATGTTGGCCATGGCCAGGATCTCGCCGGTCGACGGGTCCATCACCACGGCGGTGGCGCCCTGGGCATGCGTGGCCTGCATCTGGTCGGCCAGCGCCTGCTCGACCTCGAACTGGAGGGGCCGGTCGATCGTGAGCACTACGTCCTGGCCCCGCTTCGACGGGACCAGGTGGTTGGCGCCGCCGGCGATGGTCTGACCATCGGCGCCCTGCTCGAGTGACAGCGAGCCCGGGATGCCCACCAGGCTGGCCTCGTACTGCTTCTCGATGCCCGAGACGCCGAGGTTGTCGATGTCGGTCGCACCCAGGACCGAGCCGGCCAGCGAGCCGGCGGGGTCGAAGCGCTTCGACTCGTCGATCACGTAGACACCTTTGATCCCGAGCGCCGTCACGGCGGTGGCCACGTCGTCACCGACCTGGCGGGCGAGGTACTCGAAGGCCCCGGAGTGGGCGAGGAGGGGGCGGAGCGCATCCGGGGACTTGCCCAGCACCGGCGCCAGCGCCGCAGCCGCGGCGGTGAGGTCGGCAACCTGTCGGGGGTCGACCCAGACGGTGTGCTGACGGACCGACATGGCCAGCTCCTGGCCGTTGCGGTCGAAGATCGAGCCTCGCTCGGCCGTGAGCACCACCTGGTGGAGGCGCTGGGCGGCTCCCCGGGCGGCGTAGGTGCCGGAGGAGACGACCTGGAGCTGCACGAGGCGGACGGTGACGGCGGCGAAGACCACGGCCACCGCGACGAGGAGCCCCACGCAGCGCCGGCGGGGCGAGCCGGCTCGCCGAGCCCGTCGCGGCGTGGGGGCCGGCGGTACGGGTGTGGCCCGGCGCCGCACGGGCGGCGGGGGCGGCTGGCGCCGTGCGGTGGTGGGTCTGGTCCTAGCGGCGGGGACGGCACGGCTCGGGGCCGCCGGTGTGGCCGGCCTCTGTCGTGCCGTCGTTGCGCGGTCAGCGATGCTCGACGACGAGGTGCGGGCCGACGCGCCCCGCTCACCGGACGTCCCCCGCGACTTGGCCGGAGCGGGTTGACCCGACCGCTCACCGGCGACACGACCCGAACCGGAACGCGCCGAAGTGGTCGCCGACTTCGGCGCGCGGGTGCCGCCCGTGGCCCTCGCCTTCGACCGCTCCGGCGGGTTGCCGACGGGGGCACGCCGTTCCTTGACCGGCGCCGTAGCTCTGCCGACGGGTGTCCTGGTGGTGCCCCGGCTGCGCTCGTCTCGTCCCCCGCCGGGCGGGCGGGTGGTGGTGGTCACCGTGAACCGCCCAGATAGGGCTTCACCGACGACCACGACGCCCCCGGCTTCCCGTCGCCGGGATCGGTCTGCGGGGATCCACCGACGACGCCGAGCTGGGTCGCCAACTGGCTCGACGGGGCGAGGTAGCGCACCGACGGCGACGACACCATTCCGAGGCGGTTGACGGCCTCGCTGACGATGCGGTCGGGCGCTCCGAGCTCGGCGACCTGCAGCCGGACCTCGGAGTACTGCGAGCGGGCGTCCTCGACCTGGACGCTCAGCCGATCGAGCTCGCTCTGGCCGCTCACGAGGTAGGCGTGCGACGCCGCCAGTGCGAAC
>DASXLH010000208.1:0-12137 GCA_036496335.1 Acidimicrobiales bacterium | reverse complement strand
ACAGCGTCGTCTTGCCGATCCCCGCCTCGCCCTCGAGGACGAGGACTCCGAACCCGCCTTCCGTGGCGACGAAGGTCTCGATCGCGAGCAATTCAGCGTCGCGACCGACGACTCCACCCGGTGCCCCGTGATTCAGCAGGATGGTGATGGACGCTAGCCCTCCACATGGTCACGGCACATGGGGTTCCCCCCGTATCAAGGCGGGTCGCGGATCCATAGCGTCGCCGCGGTGGCTGACGAAACGAGCCGAGGATTCCTCGCCGAGTGCTTCTGGCCGGGCGTGACCGAATCGGCCCTACGCGACCTGGACGAGCGGATCCAGACCAGTGCCGAGCGGATGGCACGCTCCGGGGAAGACGTGCGCTATCTCGGCTCGGTGCTCATGGTCGAGGATGAGGTCGTCCTGTGCCGGTTCGAGGGCGCCCAACCTGCCGTTCGGCGCGCCGCCGAGCAAGCCTCCGTTCCGTTCGATCGGATCGTCGCGTCCGCCAGCAGCCCGTGGACGAGCGCAGGCCCCGACGAGGACGAGCGCGGCACGGACCAGCCATCCTGACCCGACGATGGCGTCGGCGACGGATGGGGTTTCCCCCGTAGAAAGGACCTCTTCCACATCCCTAGGTTCGGCCTCATGACCCCAGGGACAGCACTCAAGAGCGAGCCCGCGGAGCCTGCCGGCGGTGGAGGGGTCCCTCCACGAGCGTCGGCACGAGCGTGGCGAGTCGAAGCCGCGATCTCTTCACGGCGGCGGTCCCGCTTCGGGCTCGCCGTGGTCCTTTCGCTTCTGACCCTCTCGGCTCTGGGTTGCAGCAGCAGCTCCAAGAGCGCCGGCGCGACGGCCACGACCGTGAAGACCCCGGCGACCACCGCGGCCCCGGCCACCGCGACCACCGTGGCCCCGGCCGCCGGCGGGCTCTCGGGGACGTGGTCCGGGCAGTACAGCGGCGCCTCCGATGGAACCTTCGTCCTCACGTGGCAGCAGTCGGGATCGACCCTGAGCGGGAACATCAAGCTCTCGGATCCCGCCACCACGCTCACCATCACCGGGACCGTCAACGGCAACGACATCCAGTTCGGCACCCTTGCGTCGCTGGGAGTCAGCTACACGGGGACACTCTCGGGCGACTCCATGTCCGGCAACTGGACGGCCCCAGGCGGCGGCGGCACGTGGAGCGGGACGAAGACGTCCTGACCGTCCGCTTGGTGCCTGTCCCGTTCAACGCTCGCCGGGGCTGATCCACCCCTCGGCGTCCGACGCCTCGATGGCGGCCAGGAGATCGAGGGCCGCCTCCGGGGTGGCTGCCACCTGCAGGATCGAGCGGTTCCGCGGCCGCAAGAGGCCGACGTCGACCATGCGGTCGAGCTGGGCCACCAGCGGCGCCCAGAAGCCGTCGACGTCGAGCAGGACCACCGGCTTGCGATGCAGCCCGATCTGGGACCATGTGGCCACCTCGGCCAGCTCCTCCAAGGTTCCCAGGCCGCCCGGGAGGGCGACGAACCCGTCGGACAGGTCGTACATGAGCTGCTTGCGCTCGTGCATCGAACCGACCTCGTGCAGCCGGGTCAGACCCCGGTGCTCGACCTCACGGTCGAACAGCCCCACCGGGATCACCCCGGTGACGTTCCCGCCCACCGCCAGGGCGGCGTCGGCCAGCTCCCCCATGAGCCCGACCCGGCCTCCGCCATAGACCAGCTCGATGTCTCGATCGGCCACCAGCCCGCCCAGCTCCCGGGCCGCGTCCCGGTAACCCCCGGTCGGTGGCGTCGAAGAGCCGCAGAACACGCACACCGCTCGCAGCGCCACCACCCCCGGGACCGTAGGCGAGCGGCCCACCACGGGAAGTCGCCGACGTGGCACGGGACCGGGGGCCAGGATGGGCCGGGCACCCCGGCGGACCTGAGGAGGGACGTGACGGACTCGACGGAGAGGGACCCCGGTGACATCGCCGAGCGAGCCGCGGGTGGGTTCGCCGATGTCGACGGGTCGGGTGACCCCGGCTACCACATCCGCTACCTCGACAGGGTCCGGTCGGGCGGGAACTGGCCGCGCTGGAAGGCCGAGAGCGTCGACGCCATGGAGCTGCCGGTCGGGGGTCGCGGCCTCGACCTCGGCTGCGGTACCGGCGAGGAGGTCGAGGCCATTGCCCGACGGGTCGGCACCGCCGGCACGGCCATCGGGGTCGATCGCTCCTTGGTGATGCTCACCGAAGCAGCCCGCCGGCAGCCGGACGGCACGTTCCTCGCCGCCGACGCCAACGCCCTTCCGTTCCCTGCCGGGGCCTTCGCGGCCTGCCGCATCGAGCGGACGCTCCAGCACCTGACCGACCCGGCGCGATGCCTGCGGGAGCTGGCCCGGGTGCTGCAGCCCGGCGGGATGCTGGTCGCCTTCGAACCCGACTGGGACACCCTGGTCACCAGCTCGCCCCTCGACGACGTGACCCGGGCGCTCAACGGGTTCCGACGGGGCGAGAACCCGTCCCGCCGCGTCGGCAGCCAGCTCACCTCGTTGATGGTCGACGCCGGCCTGGTCGTCACCGCCGCCCGGGCCGTCTCGGTGCTGATCACGAGCTACGTCGTGGCCGAGGTCGGCTTCAGCCTCGAGGCCAGTTGCCGGCGGGCGGTGGAGGCGGGAGCCGTCAGCGCCGACGAGGGTGCAGCCTGGTTGGCGTCGCTGCGCCAGCTCGACGCCGGCGGCGCGTTCCTGGCGTCGGTGACGAACGTCAACGCCGTCGCCCGCAAGCCAACCGGACCACGAGGACCGGTGACGACCCGCATCGCCTCGTTGGAGCATCGGCCGGTCGGTTAGGTCCGTCGGATCAGCAGGACGCGGCAGTCGCCGGGCGAACGCGGCCGGAAGGCGCTGGCCGGCACCGTCGGACCGAGCGTGAGCTCCCACTGGCGTCTGGAGGTCGGCCCGCCGACGCCCCGGCCGGCCGCCCACCGGACCGCCGCCCACGACGGCAGCACGACACTGGCCCGTTCGAGCCGGCTGGCCGGCGACAGCAGGCGGCGCAGCAGGGCGGTGGTGATGCCGAAGGGCGGGTTGGCGACGACCCTGAAGGGTCGACGCGGGAGCCGCAGGTCGGCGGCGTCGGTCCGCACCACCGTGACGGAGCAGCCGGCGAACCGCTGGCGCAGGATCGCCACCCGGTCCGGATGCAACTCGATGGCCACCACCGCCGCGCCGGCGTCGACGAGGGAGGCGGTGATGCCACCGGTTCCGGCTCCGACGTCGAGGACGAGATCGCCCGGCCCGACCCCGGCCATCGCCACCAACCGGGACGCCCATCGCCTATCGAGCTGGTGCCACCCCCATCGGCCCGCGGGCGCGGCCACGGCGCACCATCACCATCGTCATGCCCGCAGCATCGTCGACGCCGGACCCGCCGACCATGGATTTAGGTTGCCACCACGACCCGGTTCGACCCGCGATCCTCGCCGCTGGCCGACGGGACACCGTCGACATAGGTCACAGTGTTGGTGCGGACGGCCGGGACGGTGGGCCCCGGCACGATCAAGCCGATGAGGTTGAGCGGATCGGTGGCGTTGACCGTGACCCGCTCGCCCGTCCTCGGCGCCCGGCGGACGTGGCCGAGCTGCTCGACCGCGGCCGGCAGGGCGTACTGCTCCCCGCTGAAGCCAGAGACGAAGCGTCCGCCCCGCACCTGGCCACGGTCCTCGAGCCGACGCAGGGCCCACTGGAGGTCCCGCCACGGCAGGGAGGACGAGTCGCGCACCGCCAGGTCACGGAAGACCACGCCCCAGCGGTTGAGCAGCTGCTCCGCCACCGCCTCGGCCAGCTCCTCCCGGTCGAGGTCGGACCCCCCGGCCGCCGGCGGCACCACGGACCACCGCCCGGCCGACGGCACGGCCTCGGCGGTGGTGCGGCCGGTGCGGGCCAGGCGACGGGGGCGGACGACCGCCCGGGTGCCCGCCACCCGGGCCCGGATGGCACCGAAGCCGTCGGACATGAGCAGCCCCCGGGCGACCCCGTCCCACAGCCCACGCTCGACGTCGTCGGGGAGGCGGCCGGTGGCGGCCAGGAGATCGGTGGCGAACGAGGCGCCGTGGGCACGGAGGACCTCGATGATCTCGGCGGTGGCGCCGAGGCTGGGTTCGCCCGGCGCCGACTCACCCCGGACCGATGCCAGCAGCCACGGCAGGTCGCCGCGGAAGACGACCGCGATCGGGGTCGCCTTCGACGGGGCGGTCACCGCATGGGGATCCTCGAGCACCCGCGGCGTGAGCCGCAACCAGGCGACGTGACCGTCGTGGCAGAGCCGGTCGAGCCAGGATGGCTGGTAGTGGCGGAGCCGCCTCGCCAGGAGCTCGGGCTCCCATGCCACCGCCGCCGCCTCCCAACCCTGGAGCTGCTCGAGGGCGCTGAGCAGGCCGGACTCGCCGACCAGCTGGGTGCCCGGCGCCACGTGCTGCCATCGCAGGAGGAACCGCATGAAGTCCTGGGCGGTGACCGGGTCGACGCCGTCGCGCCGGGTCCGCCGCGAGTAGGAGTGCATGCGGGCCAGCAAGCGGCGTGAGACCCACTCGGTGCCCTCCGACCCGGGGCGGTAGCGACCCTGGAGGGCGAAGCCCTCCTGCTCGAGGGCGGCAAGGCCGAAGGCGACCCGTCCGCCCGGGAGGCCGATCGCCCGCGAGAGCTCGTCGGCGGTGGTGACCCCGGCCAGCTCGAGGTGGCCGCGCACCGCCCGCACGACGGCACGGTCGTCGCCGGTCAGCGCCCCGCGGGCATCCTCGAGCATCTCGGTGGTGGACCAGAGCTCGACGCCGTCGTGGGCCACCACCTGACCTCGACCCCGGCTCACCAGCTCGTCCCAGAGCGGCTGCCAGTCGGCCCGGGCCGGCAGGAGGATGGTGCTGGCCAACAGATCGTGAAGGTCGTCGGCACTGGCTGGCACCGGATCGATCTCGGCGTGGACCCGCTCGATGGCCTCCGGATCGAGCGCACCGATGGAGGCGAGGTCGACCGACAGCCCCCGGCGGAGCTGCACGGCGTTGGTCCGGCGGTTCTGGAACTCCTCGTCGTCGAGGAAGGCGTAGGGCCGGGCCGTGATGATCTCGTGGGAGAGCACCGACGCCTCGGTCGTGTCGACGCAGTGGACCCGCACCTCGCCCGCCTCGATCCGCACGACGAGCGCCTGGAGGCCGTCGACGTCGAGCGCCTCGTGGAGCGTGTCGCCGATGGTCTGGCGGACGAGCACGTGGTCGGGTATCTCGCGCGGCCCGACCACGTTGTCCTGGCAGGCCGCGGCCTGGGGGAAGACGGCGGCCAGCAGGTCGTCGGACTCCATGCGCTGGATCGGCGGCGGGTTGCGCCGACCGCCCCGGAAGCGCAGGACCATGAGGGAGCGGTTGAGGTTCCACCGCCACCGGGCCTGGAACATGGGCGAGTCGAGGATGGCGTGCTCGAGGGTGTCGTGCAGCGACGCGCTGGTCACGTAGCGGGGCACCTCGTCGAGCGGGAAGCTGTGGTGCGGGCCGAGCGAGAGGACGATGGCGTCGTCGGTGGCGGCCGCCTGGAGCTCGAAGTTGAAGGTGCGGCAGAACTTCTTGCGCAGCGCCAGGCCCAGTCCCCGGTTGACGCGCCCCCCGTAGGGCGAGTGGACGATGAGCTGCATGCCACCGGTGTCGTCGAAGAAGCGCTCGAGCACCAGGCAGTCCTGCGTCGGCATCGCCCCGAGGGCGGCCCGGCCGACGGCCAGGTAGTCGACGATCATCGTGGCCGCGGCCAGGTCGACGCCGGCCGCCTCCATGAGCCAGCGGCGGGCCCCATCAGGATCGCCGGCCGCCAGGCGCTCGTCGATCTCGGCCCGGAGGCCCGACACCTCGACCGACAGCTCGTCGGTGCGGGCCGGCGCCTCGCCCAACCAGAAGGGGATGGTGGGCGGCGTGTCACCGGCGTCGCGCACCCGGACGACGCCGGGCTCGATCCGCCGGATCTGCCACGAGTGGGAACCCAGGAGGAAGATGTCGCCCGACATCGACTCGACCGCCCAGTCCTCGTTGACCGTGCCGATGAAGGTGTCGTCCGGCTCGGCCACCACCCGGTAGTCGCCCGTCTCCGGGATGGCGCCCCCGGATGTGACCGCTGCGAGGCGGGCTCCCTTGCGGGGCCGGAGCTCGCCGTTGACGGTGTCGTGGTGGACGTAGGCGCCCCGGCGCCCCCGACCGGTCTCGATGCCACCGCTCACCAACTCGACCACCTCGTCGAACTCGGCCCGGGTGAGGTCGTTGTAGGGCGCGGCCCGCCGGACGAGGGCGTAGAGGTCGTCGGCCCGCCACTCGGCGGCCGCCACCTCGGCCACGACCTGCTGGGCCAAGATGTCGAGCGGGAGCCGGGGCGGGTGGATGGCGTCGAGGCGGCCGGCCCGGATGGCCAGGAGCAGCGCCGTGCACTCCACCAGCTCGTCGCGGGTGAGCGGGAACAGACGCCCCTTGGGCGTCCCCGTGCGGGAGTGGTTGGAGCGGCCCACCCGTTGCAGGAAGGTGGCGATGCTGCGGGGCGAGCCGATCTGACAGACGAGATCGACTGGACCGATGTCGATCCCGAGCTCGAGGGAGGCGGTGGCCACGAGCGCCTTGAGATCTCCGGCCCGGAGCCGGGTCTCGACCCGGTGGCGGCGCTCCTTCGAGAGGCTGCCGTGGTGGGCGGCGACCGCCTCCTCACCCAGGCGCTCGCCCAGCTGGTGGGCCAGCCGCTCGGCCAGGCGGCGGGTGTTGACGAACACCAGCGTGGTGCGGTGCTCCACCACCAGCTCGGCGATGCGGTCGAGCACGTCGCCCATCTGCTCGGCCGAGGCCACGGCCTCGAGCTCGCCGTCGGGCAGCTCGAGGGTGACGTCGAGGGCACGTCGGTGCCCGACGTCGACGACCGCCGGCAGGGGCCGGTCGCCGACCAGGAGACGGCCGACCGTCTCGATCGGGCGCTGGGTGGCCGACAGGCCGATCCGGACCGGGCGGCGGTCGCAGACCCACTCGAGCCGCTCGAGGGTGAGGGCCAGGTGCGAACCCCGCTTGTCGCGGGCCACGGCGTGGATCTCGTCGACGATCACGGTCTCGACCATGCGCAGCGCCTCGCGGCCCTTCTCGGCGGTGACCAGGAGGTAGAGCGACTCGGGGGTGGTGACCACGAAGCTGGGCGGTCGACGCAGCATCGTGGCCCGCTGCGCGCTGGTGGTGTCACCGGTGCGCACCGCCACCGTGATGGGCGCGGGCACGAAGCCGAGCTCCCGGGCGACGGCGGCGATCTCGGCCAGCGGGCGCTCGAGGTTCTCGGCGATGTCGACCGCCAGCGCCTTGAGCGGCGAGACATAGACCACCCGGCTGGTGCCGGCGATGTCGTCTCCGGAAGCGTGGGCCCGGTAGAGGGCGTCGATCGCCACCAGGAAGCCCGAGAGGGTCTTGCCCGACCCGGTGGGGGCAGCGATGAGCGTGTCGGCGCCGGAGGCGATGAGCGGCCATCCCTGGGCCTGGGGCTCCGTCGGCCCGTCCGGGAAGCGCCGACGGAACCACTCGGCCACGGCGGGATGGAAGCGGTGGGTGGTGCCCGCCACCGTCACCGGGTCCTCGTTCAGGAGCGGCAACGGCGGGGCCACGGTCATCCCGATGATCGTAGGCACCCGCTGTGACATCGACCCCGGGTACGCCTCGGGGCCGGGTGTCAGCCCGCGCCCGCTAACGTCACGTCTTCTCGGGGGACCGAACGCCTCCGGCGGGCCTCGTGGCCAGCCGGGCGAGGTCGCCCCCTGCGCCACCGAGCAGCACGATCGACGCGACGGCACGTCACGTCCCTGAAGCGGCCGATGCCTCACGCGCACGACGGCCGCCGCACCCCGTTGATCCCGTTGGAGGTGGCATGCGCCGCATGCTCGCTCGTCTGCTTGTCGTCGGGGCCGTCCTGGCCCCCACCCTCGCCCTCGGCTCGCCGGCGCTGGCCGGACCGGCCAACCCCGGCGACGTCCGGAACTGCAGCGACTTCGCCAGCTACAACGCCGCCTGGGTCTGGTACGAGACCTACAAGCCGAGCTTCGGCGACGTCGCCCACCTCGACTCCGACGGCAACGGCTATCCGTGCGAGACCCTCGCCAACCCGCCGGTCGACGCACCCTCGACCCTGTCCCTCGGGGCGGGAGCCACCGACTTCCCGACCTTCGGCCCCGGCTACTGGATGCTGGAGGCCAACGGCTCGGTCTTCGGCTTCGGCAGCGCCTTCAACCTCAAGGGCACGACCGGCACGCAGACGGCCGGCCAAGGTCCCTTCCGGCCCTATGCCGGGGCCGTGGTCGCCGCCGCCCAGGGCCGGATGCTGGGTCCGGCGCTGTCCGGGCAGCGAACGTTCTACGAGTCCCTCTGCATCCTGGACGAGACAGGCCTGCGGTTCGGGCACGGCACGTTGCCCTGCGTCGGATCCGCGGCGCAGCCGATCACGGCCAACCGCGACAAGGCGGCCGCCGTCGCCTACGAGCCGAACGGGACGGGCGGGTGGGTCTTCACCCGCAAGGGCGCCGTCTACCCGTGGGGTTCGGCCGGGCAGTTCGGCGACATGACCTCGTACCACCTCAACGGCGAGATCATCGCCGCCGCGCCGACGCCGTCGGGCCACGGGTACTACATGATCGGCAGCGACGGCGGCGTCTTCAGCTTCGGCGACGCCGCCTTCCACGGCTCGATGGGAGGCATCCCCCTCAACCAGGCCGTGGTGGGCGTCGCCCCGGACCCGGACGGGTCGGGCTATTGGCTGGTCGCCGCCGACGGCGGCATCTTCGCCTTCGACGCGTCCTTCCGTGGCTCGGTGCCCGGTGCCCTGGCCGCCGGTCGGCAGCTGAACCGGCCGGTCATCGGCGCCGTGGCCTACGGCAAGGGCTACCTGATGGTCGCGTCGGACGGGGGAATCTTCTCGTTCTCCGACCAGCCGTTCCTCGGCTCGCTCGGAGCCACACCGCCACCCAACCCCATCGTCGCGGTGATACCGCGGGCATCGGGTGGGTTCGCCGCCTGAGATCGGTCGGTGCCGACCGACCTCAGCCGGGGAAGGGCGCCAGGTCCTCGACGAAGCGGCGGACGGCTTCGAGGGAGTGACGGCGAGGATCGGCCTCCACCGAGCACCACCGGCCGAGCCCGTGGGCCACTCCCACCTCGGGTTCGAACCACATGATCCACGTGTGGTCGAGGCCGTTCGCCGCCGCGGTGTGCTCCCACAGCACGGCCGGGCAGCCCCGCACCGAGGTGTTGGGCGGCTCGGGCGTGCCGAGCGGCTCGACCAGGGGGAGGGCCTGTCGGAGGAGGATCGCTCCGGCGGCGAGCGGACCCTCCCATCGATTCGGATCGGGCTGGTCGGGCAGGTCACGACCCCAGTAGCAGACGAGGTGGATGCCGAGGCTGTGGTTCAGCTCGCCCCGGTGGTTGCGGGCGTGGAACATCCACCGCTCGTGATCCGGGTCGTCGACGGGCGGGAGGAGAAGGGGGCGAGCCGGCCAGCGGGCCAGCACGGCCCGGCGGTCGAGGTGCTGGATGACCTCGGCGCGGTCCGCGGGCACGGAATCGCCGGGGGCGTGGTCGACGAAGGGGATGCCCAGGACCTCCTCCCAGGTCGCCCGGACCTCGGCTGGGACGGGCTCGGCGGCCCGTTCCAGCTGCTGTCGATGGTCCTCGATCGACGCCTCGATGCCCGACAAGTGCTGACGGATGTGTAGGCGGGCCAGCCGGTGACCAGTGTGGTCGTGGCCGTCGAGCGCCAGTCCCCGGGCCTCGTCCGGCAGCGCCATCGCAAACACCACGAAGCCGGCGTCGAGGTCCCGGCCGGCGGTGGGCAGGCGGACCTGCTCGCCACTCCGAAGGTGCACCACCACCTCGGACACCGCCGGATCGGCCCAGCCCTGCAGGTGCCAGGTGCCCCCGTTCGTGCCGCCCCCGCCGAGTCCCATCAACCGCGTCTCGCTCGGGTGAGGCCTGGGCCCTCGCGAGCCCCCACCTCCCCCACCCCTGGGGTTCCAGAGCTGGAAGTGCGAGTGGACCTCGTCCCCGTCGAGCGCAACGGCATACTCCCAGCGCTCCTCGACGTCGACGCTTCCCTCGAGGACGATCGTCCCCCGCGCCGGACCGCCATCGCGGTTCGTCACCCGGACCTGCACCCGGCGGGAGATGTCGGACGCACCCGTCGGCTCCGGAAGGCCGGCCTCCCGACGGATCACCCCGGCGTCGCTGGTGATCGACTCGACCGTGACCGGGTCACGCTCCGGAGGCAGGACGACGAGGAAGGCCGAGCTGCCGTCGAGATCCGGGCCGAGGACCGGCTCGACGATCTCCGTGCCGTCGGCATCGACGACCCGCACGGCGACGACGTCCGGGGCGACGAGCCCCCAGACCACGGCGTGCTCCTCGATCACGTCGACGCACGAGTCGATTGGGGAGCCATTCAGGGGTTCCAACCGGTCGAGCACCTCTCCGGCCAGCAGGCGGAGCCCCCGCGGGCGGTTCGACTCAGCGTTCCAGGTCAGCATCCACGGGACTCGTACGATCCGGCCCGACGCCACCTCGAGGTCGTCGGCCCATCCCGCTCCCTCCCCGAGCGGCATCGCGGTCAGCGCAGTCCGACGAAGAGGTCGTCCTCCGGCACGGCCGCGCCCGTACTGTCGAGCACCCGGACGAAGCTCTCCCGACCGAACATCGTGGCGAACGCCTGGTCGGGGAGCTTGCCGAAGAACGACTCCTCGATCTGGCTGGCGTGGGTGGTGAGCGCAGACCGCTTGATGCCGACGAAGGGCATCGTGTCGACCGTGGTCGTGATGCGGGCCTCCTCCTGATCCATCTTCTCCAGCCACTCCGCGTCGGGTTCGGGAACCTCCGGCAGCTCCATGCCGGCGTCCAGGAGCGCCTGGCGGAAGCCCTCCCAGTCACGGCGCCGCATGGCCGTGAAGTAGGCCTTCTCCGGGATCCCCGAGCGCTCGACGGCGGCCATCGTCACCAGGCTGGCCTGACGGTGGTCGGGGTGGTTGTACGCGCCCTCGTGGTCATAGGTGACGACCACATCCGGCTGGTAGCGCTCGAAGAGGTCGGAGAGCCGGGCGGCGGCCACGTCGACCGGGATGTTGCAAAAGGCCTCGGGCCAGTCCTTGTACTCCCATTCGGGCATGCCCGAGTCGTGGTAGCCGAGGAGCTCGAGATGGCTCACCCCGAGGATCTCGCAGGCCGCCTCCAGCTCGGCCAGCCTGGTCTTGGCCACCAAGGCCCGGTCGTGGCCCTCGGCGCCGGGCTTGACCCCACCGGGACCGTCGCCCAGCTCGCCGTTGGTGCAGGTGACCACCACCGTGCGCACGCCCTCGGCGGAGTAGCGGGCCAGGATCCCGCCCGTGCTGGA
The DNA here is from genome assembly GCA_036496335.1 of Acidimicrobiales bacterium. GTDB lineage: Bacteria > Actinomycetota > Acidimicrobiia > Acidimicrobiales > CADCSY01 > JAEKLB01. Next base: position 766 of record DASXLH010000208.1, on the reverse strand, counting down.
CGACTCGTCGTCGGGGTGGGCATGGACGGCCATCAAGGTCAGGGGTGGTGCCATCCCGCCAGCATGCCCGGGCGGGCGGCGGCCGCGCCCTGCAACGCCGCCAAAGGGCCCCGTCAGAGCGCGGGCAGGTGCTGTTGGAGACCGATCAGGTCGGCCAGGGGGTCGCCGGCGGTGGCCAGCCGGTCCCCGACCGTCCGGATCGTCCACCGGTCGGGACGAAGGTCCGGGTCGTCGAGCTCGTCCCAGGTGACGGGCACCGACACCGGCGCCCCGGGGGCGGGACGGGCGCTGAACGGAGCCACGAGCGTCTTGTTGACCGCGTTCTGGGTGAAGTCGAGGCGGGCCAGCCCGCCTCGCTCGGCCGTGCGCCACGACCATCTCACCAGGTCGGGGACCGCGTCGCCGATGGCCCTCGAGACGGCCTCGACCCAGGCGCGGGTGTCGTCGAAGGAGTAGCCGTCGGCCACCGGCACCCAGACCTGGATGCCACGCTGGCCGGTGACCTTCGGGCCGCCGACCACGCCGGTCTGGTCCAATGCCACCTTGTAGAGCCGGGCCAGGGTGATGACCTCGTCGAAGGTCGTGCGCCCACCCGGGTCGATGTCGATCAAGGCCCATGACGGGCTGTGCACGTCATCCACCCGTGAGGTCCACGGGTTGAGCTCGACCGCCCCGTAGTTGGCCATCCAGACGAGCGCAGCCGGGCTGTCGACGACCGCATACCACTCGGTCTCGCCCTTTCGGGCGTCGTCGTAGTGGAAGCGGG
>DASXLH010000207.1:0-8515 GCA_036496335.1 Acidimicrobiales bacterium | reverse complement strand
CGGCCTCGCGGACCAACATGATCCGGCCCACCCATTCGGGCGGGCAGTCGTCGATCTCGGTGGCGACGACATGGCTCGGCACGACATCGGCGAGCTCGTCGAACCAGAACGCGGACATGGCGGTGAGGACACGGCCCTTGTCCGGAACGTGCTCGGGCATGACGACGTCGAACGCGCTCATCCGATCGGACGCCACGAACAGGAGGAGACCCTCCCCGGCGTCGTAGAGGTCGCGCACCTTGCCGGAATAGACGTGCTTCACCAGCTCAGTCTCCTTCGTGCGAGATCGTTGGGAGGTTGGTCGGAGGATGGGAGTTCAAAGGATCGGCGGGGGGTCGAACGCAACGGCATCGGGATGTCGGTCGACGACCTCGCCTACCCGCCGGACCACTTCGGCCACCTGGCGGCGGGCGTCCCCCGTGAAGCCGAGCGGATCGCCCAGGAGGCCCCGCAGCTGGTCGGCGTCGAGAGGGAAGCGGGCATCGGCGCCGAGACGGCCGATCAGGTCGACGGCCGAGGCGGGGTCGCGACGGCGATCGAGGCCGGCGGCCACGGCGTGCTGACGGATGAGCTCGTGGGCCTCCTCCCGACCGGTGCCGGCCTTCACCGCCGCCACCAGGAACCGGGTGGTGGCCAGGAACGGCAGCTCACGCTCGAGCTCGGCGTCGATCACCGCCGGGAAGGGCCCGAAGCCGTCCAGCACGGAGAGCGTGGTGAGCAGGGCGCCTTCGGTGGCCAGGAAGGCGTCGGGCAGCAGGACCCGACGCACCACCGAGCAGCTCACGTCGCCCTCGTTCCACTGGTCGCCGGCCAGGCCGGCGGCCATGGTGAGGTGACCGCGGACCACCTGCATGAAGCCGTTGATCCGCTCGCACGAGCGGCTGTTCATCTTGTGCGGCATGGCGGAGGAGCCGACCTGGCCGGGCAGGAAGCCCTCCCCGGCGAGCTCCGCCCCGGCCATGAGCCGGATGGTGACCGCCAGGCTCGAGGGCCCGGCCACGAGCTGCACCAGCGACGCCACCACGTCGAGGTCGAGCGAGCGGGGGTACACCTGGCCGACGCTGGTCATGGTCCGACTGAAGCCGAGCTCGGCCGCCACCCGCCGCTCGAGCTCGTCGAGCTTGCCCTGGTCACCCTCGAGCAGGTCGAGTTGGTCCTGGGCGGTGCCCACCGGGCCCTTGATCCCGCGCAGCGGATAACGGGCGAGCAGGTCCTCGACGCGCTCGACGGCGAGGAGCAGCTCCTCGGCGGCGGTGGCGAAGCGCTTGCCCAACGTCGTCGTCTGGGCAGGGACGTTGTGGCTGCGCCCGGTGATGGCGAGCTCGTCGAACTCGGCCGCCCGTGCCGCCAACCGGGCCAGCGTGGCGACGGCCCGGTCGCGCACCAGCTCGAGGGCGGTGCGCACCTGGAGCTGCTCCACGTTCTCGGTGAGGTCCCGCGACGTCATGCCCTTGTGGACGTGCTCGTGGCCGGCGAGAGCGGCGAACTCGTCGAGACGGGCCTTGACGTCGTGCTTGAGGACGCGGTCCCTGGCCTCGATCGAGGCCAGGTCGACCTTGTCGACGGCGGCCTCGTAGTCCTCGATCACCCCGTCGGGCACGTCGACCCCGAGCTCGCGCTGGGCCCGCAGCACGGCGATCCACAGGCGCCGCTCGAGCACCACCTTCTGCTCGGGTGACCAGAGGGCGGCCATCTCGGGGCTGGCGTAGCGCCCGGCCAGCACGTTGGGCAGGCTCACGTCACCCATTCTCCCGGCTCCCCCGGTACTTCGTCGACGGGGGTCACAGCTGCTTGGGCTCCCAGGCCGACCGAGCCTCGAGGAGCTGAGCGGCCAGGTCGTCGTCGTGGACGGCCAGGATCTGGATGGCGAGCAGGGCGGCGTTCATGGCCCCGTTCACGGCCACCGTCGCCACCGGCATGCCGGGGGGCATCTGGACGGTGGCGTACAGGGCATCCACACCGTTGAGGGCGCCGCTCGCCACCGGGACGCCGACCACGGGCAGCGTGGTGTTGGCGGCGCAGGCGCCGGCCAGGTGGGCCGCCATCCCGGCGGCGGCGATGATCACGCCGAATCCGTTCTCGCGGGCCGAACCCACGAAGGACTTCACGGCTTCGGCGTTGCGGTGGGCGCTCATGGCCCACACCTCGTGGGGCACGCCGAACTTGGCGAGCGTCTCACGGGCCGGGGCCAACGTCGGCTCGTCGTTGGCCGAGCCCATCAGCACGGCGACCTTCTTCACGTGACCTCCCTGGAAGTGGACGAACGGAACGCCTGCGCCGCGATGTCGCGGCGGTGCTGCATGCCGGGCCACGAGATGCGGTCGACCGCCTCGTACGCCAGGGCGTGGGCCTCGGCCAGGTTCGGGCCGAGCGCGCTCACGTGGATCACCCGGCCGCCGGCCGTGCGGCCCTCGGCGTCGACGCCGGCCATGAACAGCTCGACGCCTTCGACGGTGCGGGCCGCGTCGAGGCCTTCGACCAGGTCCCCCCGTCGGGGGGTCCCCGGGTAGCCCTCGGCGGCCAGCGACACGACCACGCAGGCGTCCGTCGTGATGCGGGGCGCGCCAGCCAGCTCACCGGCAGCGGCCGAGGCCAGCAGGTCGTACGGGTCGCTGCCGACCAGGCGGACCAGCACCTGGCACTCGGGATCACCGAAGCGGACGTTGTGCTCGATCACCTTCGGGCCCTCCGGTGTGAGCATCACGCTCGTGTAGAGCACACCCCGATAGTCGATGCCGCGGGCCCGCAGCACCTCGAGGGTGGGCTCGACGCACTCGTCGAAGGCCCGGTCGACCTCGCCGGCCGAGGCGAAGGGGACCGGCGAGTACGCGCCCATCCCGCCGGTGTTGGGCCCGGTGTCGCCGTCGCCGATGCGCTTGTGGTCCTGGCAGACGGGAAGCCGCACGAACCGCGACCCGTCGCAGACGGCGAAGAGCGAGATCTCCGGTCCCGTCATCGCCTCCTCGACCACGATCCCGCCGCCGTCGAGCTTGGCGGTGGCATCGGCGACGGCCTCGTCGAGGTCGGCGGTGACGAGGACGCCCTTTCCCTCGGCCAGGTAGTCGGTCTTGACGACATAGGGGCCGGGGAGGGTGCGCAGGAACGCCTCGGCCAGGCCCAGGTCCGTGAACGAACCGTGCCTGGCGGTCGGCACCCGGCCCTCCACCAGCAGGTCCTTCATCCACGCCTTGCTGCCCTCGAGGCGGCCGCCGTCGGCACCGGGACCGAAGACCAGCTCACCGCGGGCCCGCAACCGGTCGCCCAGACCACCCACCACCGAGGCGTCGTCGGCGAGGACGAAGAGGTCGGCCCGCTCGTCGACCGGGTCACCCAGGGTGGCCCACGGGATGCCGGGGTTGCCGGGCGCCACCACCACGTCGTGGCCGGCTCGGGCGAACCACCAGCCGAGGGCGTGCTCGCGACCGCCCTTGCCGCCGGCGATGCAGACCCTCATCGGCGCCCGCTCACGGGAGCGTGATCGTCTGCTTGCGCTCCGGCCCCACACCCACGTAGCTCACCGGCACCCGGCCCTGGTCGGCCACGAACAAGACGTAGTCGCGGGCGGCGGCAGGGAGCTCGTCCATCGTGGTGCACCCGGAGATGTCGGTCTGCCAGCCGGGCAACTCCTCGAAGACGGGTACGGCCTTGTGCAGGTCGGACTGGTGGTAGGGCATGTGCGTGACCCGCTTGCCGTCGATGTCGTAGGCGACGCACACCTTCACCGTCGGCTCGGCGTCGAGCACGTCGAGCTTGGTCAGGAAGATGTCGCTCAAGCTGTTGAGCCGGACGGCCTGGCGCAGCATCACGGCGTCGAACCAGCCGGGTCGCCGACGCCGGCCGGTGTTGGTGCCGTACTCGGCGCCCCGCTCGATGAGCCCGTCGCCCGTCTCATCGAACAGCTCGGTGGGGAAGGGCCCGGAGCCGACCCGGGTCATGTAGGCCTTCGTGATCCCGATGATGCGGTCGATGTGGCGGGGTCCGATGCCGGCGCCGGCGCAGGCGCCGCCGGCGACCGGGTTCGACGACGTGACGAACGGATAGGTCCCGTGGTCGAGGTCGAGGAAGGTGGCCTGTGCGCCCTCGAACATGACCTGCTGGCCGGCTTCGAGGGCGGTGTGGATGATGTCGACCGAGTCGACGATCCGGGGCGCCAGGCGGGGAGCCAGCTCGTCCAGGTACTCCTCGCAGATCGAGTCGAAGCTCGGGCCGAGGCGGTTGTACACCTTGGCCATCACGGCCAGCTTCTCCTTGAGCACCACTTCGAGCTTCTGTCGGAAGATCTTCGGGTCGAGCAGGTCCTGCACCCGCAGGCCGACCCGCAGCGCCTTGTCGGCGTAGGCGGGCCCGATGCCCCCCTTGGTGGTGCCGAGCTTGTTGTCGCCCAGGTGGCGCTCGAAGAGCACGTCGAGCTCCTGGTGGTAGGGCATGACCAAGTGGGCGTTGCCGCTCACCACCAGCTTCGAGGTGTCGATGCCCCGAGACTCGAGGGCGTCGATCTCCGAGACGAGGATCCGGGGGTCGACCACCACCCCGTTGCCGATGACGTTCGTGACGTGGGGGTGCAGGACCCCGCTCGGGACCAGCCGGAACGCGAACTTCTGCTCCCCGACCACGATCGTGTGGCCGGCGTTGTGACCACCCTGGTAGCGGACCACGAGGTCCATCTCCTCGGCGAGGACGTCGGTGAGCTTGCCCTTGCTCTCATCGCCCCACTGGGTTCCGACGACCACCGTGCCTGGCACGTGACGGCAAGCTATCGCGCTACGGTCGGCCCCATGTCCGAGGTTCCGGAGCACGACCACAAGATCGACACCGGCAAGAGCGTCCTCAACCTGGAGGAGCTCGGCATGATCCAGCCGGGGATGGCCCGGATCATGCCCGAGATCGGCGTCCGGATCTGGAAGGCGTATTACGCCGGCAAGGCCAAGAACAAGGCCCTGGCCAAGTTCCAGGTGAAGGAAGCCGTCAACCTCATGGAGATGGGCGTCCTGCTCCGGCCGAAGTACACGGACAACATGTACAAGTTCATCGAGGAGGAGGTCGCCAAGCTCCAGGCGGCCATCGAGGCGGAGGACTGGGACGGCTTCGAGGCCTCCTTCGAGGCGATGGTCGACTCGGCCAACGCCTACCACGAGCTCTACGACAAGGGCTTCCTCAAGTGGAAGATCCCGTCGGAGCCGCCTCCCGACCTCGACATGACCCCTCGCTGACGGACACCCACCCAGAACCGGGTGGACCAGACGCCACTTCGTGGCGGCTGGCGCACCGAGTTCGGGCTCAGGTGAGGACGATCGATCCGTCCTTGGCGTCGACCACGACGGCATCGCCCTCGGTGTAGCGACCCTCGAGGATGGCCATCGCGAGGCGATCCCCGATCTCCTGCTGGAGCAGCCGCTTGAGCGGGCGGGCGCCGAACACCGGGTCGTAGCCGAGGTCGGCCAGCAGCTGCTCGGCCGCATCCGTGATCTCGAGCGTGAGACGGCGGGCGGCCACCCGCTGGCGCAGGGCCTCGACCTGGATGTCGACGATCCGACTGAGATCGCCCCGCTCGAGGGAGCGGAAGCGGATGATGTCGTCGATCCGGTTGATGAACTCCGGCTTGAAGAAGTCGCGGGGGTCGCCCGGCAGGTTCGAGGTCATGATCAGCACGACGTTGGTGAAGTCGACCGTGCGGCCCTTGCCGTCGGTCAGCCGTCCGTCGTCGAGCAGCTGGAGCAGCACGTTGAAGACGTCGGGGTGGGCCTTCTCGATCTCGTCGAGCAGCACCACCGCGTAGGGCCGCCGCCGGACCGCCTCGGTGAGCTGCCCGCCCTCGTCGTAGCCGACGTAGCCGGGGGGCGCGCCGATGAGGCGGGCCACGGAGTGCTTCTCCATGTACTCCGACATGTCGATGCGCACCACGGCTCGCTCGTCGTCGAAGAGGAACTCGGCCAGCGTGCGGGCCAGCTCGGTCTTGCCGACGCCGGTGGGCCCGAGGAAGAGGAACGAACCGATGGGTCGGTTGGGATCGGAGAGACCGGCCCGGCTCCGGCGGATGGCGTTGGCCACGGCGTGCACCGCGTCCTCCTGCCCCACCACCCGCTCATGGAGGACATCCTCCATGCGGACCAGCTTGGCCACCTCGCCCTCCATCAGACGGGTGACCGGGACGCCGGTCCACTTGCTCACCACCTCGGCCACGTCCTCCTCGTCGACCTCCTCCTTCAGCATCCGCTGGCTGCTCTGGAGCTCGTCGAGGTGCTTCGTGGCCTCGTCGACCCGCCGCTCGAGGTCGGGGATCTGGCCGTAGCGGATCTCGGCGGCGCGGTCGAGGTCCTGCTCGCGCTCGACATCGTTGCGCTTGGACTCGAGCTCCTCCTTGAGGATGCGGATCTCGCCGATGGCGTCCTTCTCCGCCTCCCAGTGCGCCTTCATGCCGGCCGAGCGCTCCCGGAGGTCGGCCAGCTCCCGGTCGAGCACGTCGAGGCGCTCGGCCGAGGCCGCGTCGGTCTCCTTCGCCAGCGCCACCCGCTCGATGTCGAGCTGGCGGATGCGGCGCTCGACGACGTCGATCTCCGTCGGCAACGAGTCGATCTCGATGCGCAGGCGGCTGCCGGCTTCGTCGACGAGGTCGATGGCCTTGTCGGGCAGGAACCGGCCGGTGAGGTAGCGGTCGGACAGCACCGCCGCCGCCACCAGGGCGGCGTCCTGGATGCGGACGCCGTGGTGCACCTCGTAGCGCTCCTTCAGGCCGCGGAGGATGGCCACCGTGTCCTCGACGGAAGGCTCGCCGACGTAGACCTGCTGGAAGCGGCGCTCGAGGGCGGGGTCGGTCTCGATCCGCTTGCGGTACTCGTCGAGGGTGGTGGCCCCGACGAGGCGGAGCTCCCCCCGGGCGAGCATCGGCTTGAGCATGTTCCCCGCGTCCATCGCCCCCTCGGCGGCGCCGGCCCCGACCACGGTGTGGAGCTCGTCGATGAAGGTGATGACCTGGCCGGCGGAGTCGGTGATCTCCTTCAGCACGGCCTTCAGACGTTCCTCGAACTCACCCCGGTACTTGGAGCCGGCCACCATCGACGCCAGGTCGAGGCTGACCACCCGCTTGTCCTTGAGGCCCTCGGGCACGTCACCCTCGACGATCCGCCGGGCGAGGCCCTCCACGATGGCGGTCTTGCCGACCCCCGGCTCGCCGATGAGCACCGGGTTGTTCTTGGTGCGGCGGGACAGCACCTGGATGACCCGGCGGATCTCCTCGTCCCGGCCGATGACCGGGTCGAGCTTGCCGTCGCGGGCTGCCTGAGTGAGGTCGTGGCCGTAGCGCTCGAGCGCCTGATAGCTCTCCTCGGGGTTCTGGCTGGTGACCCGGTGGCTGCCCCGGACGGTCTGCAGGGCCTGGAGCAGCTCCTCGGTGGAGGTGTGGAGCAGGTCGCTCAGCGCCAGGACGACGTGCTCGGTCGACAGGTAGTCGTCGTGCAGGTCGATCCGGTTCTTGTCGGCCCGCTCGATCACGTCGCGCAGGGCGCGGGACAGGCCCGGGTCGCCGCCGCCGTAGGCATGGGGCAGGGTGGCGAGGCGCTCCTCGGCGGCCGAGCGGGCGACCCGCGGGTCGAGGCCGACCTTCTGGAGCAGGGGCGAGACGACGCCGTCCGGTTGGGCCAGCAGCGCCGCCAGGAGATGGTCGGGCGTGACCTCGGGATGGCTGGCGCTCCGGGCCGCTTCGAGCGCGGCGTTGAACGCCTCCTGGGTCTTGATGGTCCAACGGTTGGGGTCGAATGCCATGCGGGCCTCTGCTCTCGTCATGCCGCACCTGCCGTGTCGGGCGGGTGCGGGTCTCGCTGTGTTTCGGTGAAGCGGTCGGGCGACCAGGTCGACCGACCAAAGTTGAGTGTCCTTGTATCAACTTTCGGAGCGGTGCGGGCATTCCCGACGGGGCCAGCCCGGTATCACGGCCGGTCACGCCCGAAGAGCTCGACCGACTGGGACAGCGGGACCAGGTCACGGCGGTAGCGACGGTGGGTCCGGTCGACGGCATCGCGCGTCTCGTCGAGCGACGCCGCCAGTGCTTCCCGCAGCCGATCGAGCTCGGCCTCGAGCAGGAGGACGCGCTTCACGCCGGCCAGGTTGAGTCCCTCGTTGGTGAGGTCGAGGATGCGTCGGAGCTGGGCGATGTCGGCTTCGCTGTAGCGGCGGGCACCGCCCCCCGTCCGGGCCGGGTCGAGCAGCCCCTTGCGCTCGTAGATGCGCAACGTCTGGGGATGCACACCGGCCAGCTCGGCCGCCACCGAGATCACGAACACCGCCTGGCGGGGATCGCGCCCGCCGTTGGCCGGCGCGGCTCCGGGTCGTCGGGATTCGTGCGGGGTCGCCATCGGCTACACCTCCAGATAGGCGCGCGGGGAGTCGGTCGCGGCCGACCGCAGCTCCTCGAGCGCCCGCCGCTCGACATCGGAGATCCGAGCCGGCACCGCCACCTCGACGGTGACCAGCAGATCGCCCGGGTTCTTGGCCGCGGGCACGCCACGGCCCTTCACGCGGA
>DASXLH010000206.1:0-5862 GCA_036496335.1 Acidimicrobiales bacterium | reverse complement strand
CCGGCGTCCAGCTCGGGTGGTACTGCTTGAGCGCGCCGAACAGCGTGCTCGAGTTCGGGACGGTCTGGTCGAGGCAGGGCCACTGCTCGGAGGAGCCGACGGTCTTGCCGAGCTCGGGCTGCTGCTTGATGGTGCTCAGGGTCGGGCCGAGGTTGGCGCTGATGTAGAAGGGCGTGTAGCCCTGCCGGCTGCAGTCACGCACGAACACCACGAGGTTGATGAAGGCGGCGACCGCCTGAGCCCCAGCGTTCTTGGCCGACAGGCACTCGGCCGTGTAGCTGGCCTGGGTCTGGGAGGCGAGCGCGGCGTAGACCTCGGTCATGCCGACCGCTTCGGCGTTGGCCTTGAACAGCGGCTGCGCCTGGGCGCAGGCGGGCGACTCCGTGCACAGGATCACGCCGACCTTGGTGTTGCCGGCGACCGCCGCCGACTTCATCTGACCCCAGATGTTGGCGACCACGGAGCTGGCGGCCGGATAGAACATCGGGTTCGTGAACCAGGTCGCATCGATGGTGTCGCCGTTGATCACCGGCACCTTCTTGGCCAGCACGTAGGGCGCCCACGTCTGCTGGGTGGCGCCGGCGTTCGACCCGACGATGGCGATGACACCCTTGTTCTCGACGAGATCCTTCACGGCCGCAAGCCCCACCGCGGGGTCGGCCTTGTCGTCGGCGTAGCTGATCTCGACCGGATGGCCGGCCACCCCACCGTGGGCGTTGGTGTACTTGACCCAGGAGTCGATGCTGTCGTGGGCGCCGTTCGGCACGACGCCGGTGGCGGTCGTGAGGCTGCCGATCCAGCCGATCTTGAGCGGCGTGCCCGTGGCAGGGGCGGATGTGGCGGTGCTGCCCGCGGTGGTGTCCTTGCTGGACGACCCGCAAGCGGTGCCGACCAACACGAGTGCCATCGCCACCGCCACGAAGGCATGTCGACGCGGCAGGTGCTTCGTCCTTCGGATCATGTGGTCCCCCCCGGGTCCGGCCGTCCTGTTCAGACGGTCACGCGGAACCTAGGCCGTCCTCTCCCAATCGGACCAGGGCGGTGTGTCCGAGTGACCAACGTCACAGTTGAAGCTCGTCCGATGGCCTCAGAGCAGGATCGTGATCGTGGCGGTGGCGGTGGCGCACGAGCCGCGTGTGTCGCAGATGCGGTAGGTGAGGTGGGCCTGCCCGAGGATGGCCTTCGCCACGAATCGGATCTTCCCCGACTCGACCGAGGCCGTGCCCAGCGAGCCGGCCGGGGGTGTGACGATCGAGAGGCTGGCCGGCGCCAGGCCGTCGTCGGCGTCGCTGTCGTTGGCCAGCACGGCAAGGAGGGTGGACGACGAGAGGATCACGGTCGAGGAGTCGGCGACGGCGTGCGGGGGCGAGTTCGGGACCGTCGTGGTCGTCGTCGTGGAGCTCCCGGAGCCAGGGCCGGACGAGCCGCCCGATCCTGAGCCGCCCGAGCCGGAGCTACCGGAACCACCCGAGCCCGAGCTGGAGCTGCCGGGCCCGGAGTTGCCGGAGCCTGACCCGCCGGGCGTGGAGCCGGAGCCGGAAGGTGGGGGGGACGCAGCGGGTCCGCCGTTCGCCGGCGGGGTCGACCCGGGGGAGCCGGGCACGACGATGCTGGCGTCCGGAGTGCCCACCAGCGTGACGGTGCCGTCGGGGTTCACGACGGCGACGACCCCACCGCCTTGGCTCGACCCCGATCCGGGCGACGTCGAGGAGGGCGAACCGACGGGACCGGACCCGTCGAGCGTGGCGTCCCCCGCCGTGCGAACCTCCGCCGCCGAACCCGGGCCGGCTGGACCCCGGTCACCGACCACCTGACCGGCGGCCCCGTCGGCGAAGTGGCGGGCGGCTACGGCACCCCCGGGGGGCGGCGCCAGCGCGAGCGTGCCCAGCGAGATCGCCGCCACCGACGCCCCGACACCGATCAGGGCGCCGGGCGCGGCCGATGCCACCGTGCCGATGACGGGGATCTGCGACAACCACGCCAGTGGTCCGGCGACGAGGTGGAGCTTGCCGATGGAGATGGCGAGGAACGCCCGCACCACGTCGGCGTCGAACTGGCTGCCGGCGTTGCGGGCCAGCTCGAAGCGGGCCTGGGCGGCCGGGAGGGCCGACTTGTACGAGCGGGACGAGGTCATGCAGTCGTAGGCGTCGGCCACCGCCACGATCCGGCCGGCGAGGGTGATCTCCTCGCCGCGCAGCCCCAGGGGGTAGCCGCGGCCGTCCGGACGCTCGTGGTGCTGGGTGGCGGCGTCGACCCACTCGCCCAGCCACGGCCGGAGCGGAGCCACGAGATCGGCGGCGGCCGCCGGGTGGGACCGGAGCTCCTGCCACTCCTCGTCGGTGGGACGGCCGGGCTTGTTGAGCACCTCCGGCCTCACCCGGGTCTTGCCGATGTCATGGACGAGCGCGGCCCAGTGGAGCCGCTCCCGGTCGCCGACCGGCAGATCCAGTTCCTGGGCGATGAGGTCGGAGTAGGCCCGAACCCGCTCGGAGTGGCCCCGGGTCAACCGGTCGTGCCGGCCGATGGCGCTGGCGAGGACCAGCACCTGCTCAGCGGCACCGGCCGCATCGGTCGCGGGTCGCACGCCGTCGGCTAGCTGGCGGGCGAGCTGGTTGGCCGTGCCGGTGCGCAGGGCGAGCTTGAAGCGCGAAGGCGCCTGGTCGGGGAAGGCGAGGGCCAGCTTGCAGAGCGCGGCGAGGGGCAGGAGCCGGCGCGCTCCCCGCTCGACCAGCATCAGGGTGGCGGTGGCCAGGCCCACGAGCAGGGCGAGTCGGGCCATGGCCGACCCGAACCCGTGCCAGCCGCGGCTGGCGTCGGCGACGACATGGACGACCAGTGTCGAGCATACCACCGGCGCGGCGACGGCCGCGAACCGGACGACGACGGCGAGCCCCGGGCGTGCCTTCCAGCGCCTGGCGTCGGCGTCGACGGCCTGGGTGGCGGCGGAGCCGCCGGTGGCCGAGACGGTCTGGCTCGTCGAGGCGGCGCTCGTCGCCGTCGACGCGTCTGATGCCCCGGTGTCGGGCGCGGCCTGCACGGGTGGTTTGTCGGCACGTCGAGGCCGTCGCTGGAATCGCTTCGACCGCCCCGCCGGGTCGGTCCGGCTCAACTGTCACCCCTCCTCCCTACGCTCCTGCTCAGCACCTCGATGGCCGGTGGGTCGGACGCATGACGCGTCCGGCGGGGGCGATCCTCAACCGTCCATCCGAGGAGGGTTCCGTGCTCGCAACCGTCCCATCCGCAGTCCTGTCCGGCATCGACGGGCAGGCGGTGACCGTCGAGGTGCACGTCTCGTCCGGCCTGCCCGGCTTCACCGTCGTCGGCCTACCGGACACCGCCTGTCGGGAGTCCCGCGACCGGGTACGGGCGGCGCTCCTCTCCAGCTCCCTGCCCTGGCCCCAGAAGCGCACGACCGTCAACCTCGCCCCGTCCGGGGTCCGCAAGCAGGGCCCAGGTCTCGATCTGGCGATCGCCGTGGGTCTGCTGGCGGCCTCGGGGGAGCTCCCGGCTGACGCCGTCGTCGGGATCGGCTTCGTCGGCGAGCTCGGGCTCGACGGCACGGTCAGGCCCGTGCCGGGAGCGCTCGCCCTCGTCGACGCGGTGGCGGAACCGTCGGTGGTGGTCGCGGCGGCCTCCGTGCAAGAGGCCCGTCTGCTCGGCGGGCGGGAGGTGCGCGGCGTCCGCACCCTGGCCGAGGTGGTGGCCGCCTTGCGGGGCGACGAACCCTGGCCGCCTTCCCCCCAGGAGCCGAGCGTGCTCGAGCCCACCCGGCCTCAGCCCGATCTGGCCGATGTGCGGGGCCAGCGGGTGGCACGGCTGGCGCTGGAGGTGGCGGCCGCCGGCGGCCATCATCTGTTGCTGGTCGGCCCGCCGGGGGTCGGCAAGACGATGCTGGCGGCCCGCCTCCCGGGCCTGCTCCCCGACCTCGTCGGCGCCGACGCGCTGGCCGTCACCCGGATCCGCTCGGCCGCCGGTCTCTCTCTTCCGCCCGGGGTGTTGGTGCGCCGACCGCCCTTCGAGGCACCCCACCACGGGTCCTCGGCCGCCGCGCTGGTCGGCGGCGGGTCGCAGTGGCTCCGGCCCGGGGCGGCATCGTTGGCCCACTGCGGCGTGCTCTTCATCGACGAGCTCGCCGAGTTCCCGGCGGTGGTGCTCGATGCCCTGCGCCAGCCGCTCGAGGAGGGCGTCGTCCGGGTGAGCCGGGCTCGGGGCACGGCCACCTTCCCGGCCCGCTTCCTGCTGGTGGGTGCCACCAATCCCTGCCCGTGCGGCTTCGGCGGTCGACCGGGCACGTGTCCCTGCACCGACGTGGCCCGGGCCCGCTACCAGCGCCGGCTCTCCGGACCGTTGCTCGACCGGTTCGACCTCCGGGTGGAGGTCGGCCGCCCGGCCGTGGGAGAGCTCCTGACCGGTGCGGTGAGCGAGTCCAGCGCGTCGGTCGCCGACCGGGTGGCACGCTGCCGAGCCATCGCCGCGGCCCGAGGCGTGGCCTGCAACGCCGCCATCCGAGCCGAACGGCTCGACGAGGTCGCGCCCCTCTCGGTGGCGGCGCGCCGCGTCCTCGAGCAGGCGCTCGAGGTGGGCAGTCTCAGCGCCCGCGGCCTGCACCGCGTCCGGCGCGTCGCCCGCACCTTGGCCGACCTGGGGGGGCGGGGCTCCGCCGCCGACCCCGGTGACATCGGCGTCGATGACATCTGCCTGGCTCTGCAGCTCCGGGCCGATCCCGACGCGGTGGGAGCGGCGGCGTGAGCGGCATCGAGAGGGTCACGTTGCCTCCGGGCGCCTGGCTCACCTCGCTCCTCGGGCTGCCCGGGATGGGCCCGGTCCGCCTGCGCAACCAGCTGGCCGACCGGACGCCCCACGAAGCCTGGACCGCGATCCTCGCCGGCGAAGGCCGGGGCGCCGACGACCTCGTGCGGACCTGGGCGAGCGCGGCTCGGGGAGTCGACGTCGCCGCCGTGTGGTCCCGTCACCGCGCCGCCGATGTGCGGGTGCTGCTACCCGACGAGCCGGCTTGGCCGCCGAGCCTCCTCGCCGATCCCGAACCGCCGGCGGTCCTCTTCGCCCGGGGCGAGCCCGCCGCCCTGGCCCGGCCCCGGGTGGCAATCGTCGGCACCCGCCGCTGCACCGCCGTCGGCCGTTCGATCGCGGCCGAGCTCGGTCGGGACCTGGCCGAGGCCGGGATCTGCGTCGTGTCGGGCCTGGCCCTGGGCATCGACGGGGCCGCCCACCGAGGTGCCCTCGATGGCGGCGGGGCGCCGGCGGCCGTGGTCGCCACGGGCCTCGACATCGTCTACCCGACCCGCCACCGCCCGCTCTGGGAGGAGGTGGTCGCCGGAGGCGTCCTCCTGTCCGAGTACCCGCTGGGCACCCCACCCGAGCGGTGGCGGTTCCCGGCCCGCAACCGGATCATCGCGGCGTTGGCCGACGTGGTCGTCGTGGTGGAGAGCCATGCCACCGGGGGATCGATGCACACGGTCGAGGCCGCCCTCGAGCGCGACCGGCTGGTGGCGGTGGTGCCGGGTTCGGTCCGCAGCCCGGCGTCGAGCGGTACGAACGGTTTGCTCGTCTCGGGCGCCGTGCCTGTCCGCGATGCGACAGACGTCGTGGTCCTGCTCGGGCTGGGAGCGACCCTCACTGGGCATTCAGCCCTGACTTCGCCGGCCCCGGGCGGCGACGCCGGCACGGTGCTCGACGCGCTGGGGTGGGAGGCGTGCACGCTCGAAGAGATCGCCCAACGGTGTGACGCCCCGTTGGGTCCGGTGGCGGTGCAGCTGGCCGGGCTGGAGCGTGAAGGGTGGATCACCCAGGGGGCGGGCTGGTACGAGCGGGTGCGTTGACGCGGACGACCGCCGGTCGGGG
>DASXLH010000205.1:0-4917 GCA_036496335.1 Acidimicrobiales bacterium | reverse complement strand
GTAGTAGGTGTTGGCCCACCCCGAGGCGCCGAGGCCCCACAGGTAGAGGAGGGCCGTCGACACCAGGAGGGCCACGAGGGCCGGACGGGCCCAGGCCGGGTCGTCGGGCCGGCCCCGCAGGAAGCGGGCCGCCCGGCCGGTCGGGCGGCCGGGACCGGGATCGCCGACGGGCGCATCCTCGAGGGTGAGGGGTCGGGTCTCGAGCGTGTTCATCGGCCGTCCCGCCGTCCGGGGGGCAGATCGGTGAGTGCGTTCATCGTCGCTCCTGTGCGTGCGAGGTGGTTGCTGGCGACCTCACGATCGGCCGGCAACCTCAGCGGCGGCTTGGAGCGCTCTTGGGGCTTGCGCTGAGTTCCGGGTCAGCCCGGTGGCAGGCGCAGGGAGTAGCCGACGCCGCGGACGGTGTGGATGAGCGGGGGGTCCACGGCGTCGACCTTGTGACGCAGGTAGCTGATGTAGGTCTCCAGCACGCTGGCGTTGCCGGCGAAGGTGTAGTCCCAGACGTGCTCGAGGATCTGGTCCCGGGTGAGGACGCGGCGGGCATTGGCCAGCAGGTAGTGGAGGAGCTTGTACTCCGTCGGGGTGAGCTCGATCATCCCCCCGGACCGCCACACGTCACGGGTCTCCTCGTCGAGCTCGAGGTCGGCGTAGGACAGCTTGTGCTCGCCAGGACCGGCGCCTTGGGCCCGTCTCAAGACTGCCTTCACGCGCTCGATGAGCTCCTCGATGCTGAAGGGCTTGGTGACGTAGTCGTCGCTGCCGAGGCGCAGGCCCTGGATCTTGTCGGCGGTGGTGTCCTTGGCCGTGAGGAAGATCACCGGCACGCGAGTGCCCGCCCCTTCGCTTTGACGGATGCGGCGGGTGAGCTCGAAGCCGTCGAGGTCGGGGAGCATGACGTCGAGCACGACGAGGTCGGGCCGGCGCCGGCCGATGGACACGAGGGCGCCGCGGCCGGATGCCAGCCGCTCCACCTCGAAGCCGTTGTAGCCCAGGCCCATGGCCAGCAGCTCGGTGATGTGCTCCTCGTCGTCGACCACGACCACCCGGGGCTTCGCATCATCGGCCACCGGACCATCTTGCACGGCCATCCGGGCCGGTCCGGGCGATCTCAGGGAAGTCCAAGGTTGCACGGAGACGGCGTTGAGCCGCCGAGCCGACCATGAGCGTCATGACCGCCATGAACGTCCTCGGCATGGAGTCGTTCCAGGAGCGCCCGGAGCGGCTCGAAGTCGAGATCGTCGTCCCCGTCCACAACGAGGAGCTCGGCCTACCCCTCTCCATCCGGCGGCTCCAGCACTACCTGGCGAATCGGTTTCCCTTCTCCTGGCGGATCACGATCGCCGACAACGCCAGCACCGACCGGACGCTGGCCGTCGCCGCCGTGCTGGCGGCCGAGCTGGCCGGTGTCGGCCTGGTCCACCTCGACCAGAAGGGCCGGGGCCGGGCGCTGCGCACCGCCTGGTTGGCGAGCGAGGCCGAGGTGGTCGCCTACATGGACGTCGACCTGTCGACCGACCTCGACGCGCTGCTGCCCCTGGTGGCGCCGCTTCTGTCCGGCCACAGCGACATCGCCATCGGCTCCCGCCTGGCCAACGGGGCCCGAGTGGTGCGGGGGCCGAAGCGGGAGCTCATCTCCCGCAGCTACAACCTCGTCCTCAAGGCCACGCTCCACAACCGCTTCACCGACGCCCAGTGCGGCTTCAAGGCGGTCCGCGCCGACACCGCCCGGGCGCTCCTGCCGATGGTGGAGGACAACGCCTGGTTCTTCGACACCGAGCTGTTGGCCCTGGCGGAGCACAACGGCCTGCGCATCCACGAGGTGCCGGTCGACTGGGTCGACGACCCCGACTCCAGGGTCGACATCCGCTCCACCGCCTTCGAGGACCTGAAGGGCGTGTGGCGGTTGGTCACGGGCTTCGCGGCGGGGGAGGGATCGATCCCCGTGGACGGGGTGCCGCCGGGCGACCTCCACCCGGCGCCCGACCAGGACCTCCCCTCGCAGCTCGTCCGCTTCGCCGGCATCGGCATCACCTCGACCATCGTGTTCGGGCTGCTCTTCCTGGTGCTCGCTCCCATCCTGGGTTCCGTCGCCGCCGACGTCGTCGCCCTCGGCCTGTGCGCCCTGGCCAACACCGTCGCCAACCGTCGGCTGACCTTCGACGTACGGGGCCGTCCCGACCGGGCGCGCCACTACCTGGCCGGAACCACCCTGGCCACCCTGCCGCTGGTGCTCACCCTGGCCTCCCTGGCGCTGGTCGCCGGAGCGCCACTCGGCGTGCAGCTGGTGGCGATCACCCTCGCCAACGCCGTCGCCACCATCCTGCGCTTCGTCCTGCTCCGTCGGATCGTGCTCGGCCACGCCGCGACGGGCCGGCCGGCGTGAGCGCCCTGCGCCGACTCGTCCGCTACGGCGCCGTGTCCATCGTGGCCACCACGCTGAGCCTCAGCGTTCTCGGCCTCCTGGTGTCCACCCGGTGGATGTCGCCGGGCTGGGCCAACGTGGTGGCCACCGCCGCCGGTGTCGGCCCGTCCTTCGAGCTCAACCGTCGGTGGGTGTGGGGCAAGCGGGGCCGCCGGTCGATCCGGCGCGAGGTCGGTCCGTTCGTCACCCTGACCGGGGCCGGCCTCGCCCTGTCCACCGTCACGGTGACCATGACGGCGTGGTGGGCGGGCCAGCTCGAGCTGGGTGGCGCCACCCGGACGGTGGCCATCGAGCTGGCCAACCTCGCCGCCTTCGGGACGGTGTGGCTGGTCCAGTACGTGATCCTCGACCGGTTGCTTTTCGTGCCGCCGCCCATTGCCGTGCCGCAGAGGGCGTTGCCGGAGATCGCGCCGTCGGTCGATCGCCGCGCCGCCTGACTGGACCAGGATCGCGTCCGTGAAGCTGCGGGTGAGACTGGTCCTGGCGCTCACCGTCCTCGCCCTCGCCGTGCTGCCGCTCTTCGGCGCCATCACCTACACCCTCTACGCCCGCTCGGAGTACGCCCGGCTCGATGACCGCATCCGCTCGTCGGTCCCGTTCGTGGGCCGGGAGCTGCGACCGACCGGCGACGACGCGAGCACGTCGACCGACGGCAGCGGCGACCGGGCCGCCGTCGGCCAGCAGGGGCCCGGCGGCCCCCCGCCCGAGGTGCCGGTGTCGACCTATGCCGAGCTCCGCGGCCCGGACGGGAAGGTCATCGCCAAGGCGCAGCTGGCCGAGGGCGGTCAGCCGGACCTTCCCGACACGATCCTGCCGCCCACCGAGCACGAGCACTTCTTCACCACCGGCTCGGCCTCCGGATCGGGTGAGTGGCGGGTGCTCACGACCGCCGGTCAGAACGGCACGGTCGTGATCGCGGTGCCGATGGGCGATGTGACCAACGCCCTGCACCGGCTCCTCCTCATCCAGTTCGTCGGTGGGGCGGTGCTGCTCGCCGTCCTGTGCGGCGGCGCCTGGGTCGTGGTCCGTCGGGGGCTGCGCCCCCTCGAGCAGATGGCCCACACCGCGGCTTCCATCGCGGGGGGCGATCTCACCTCCCGGGTGGAGGTGACCGAGGGGGCCAGCGAGGTCGGCGAGCTCGGCCTCGCCCTCAACGTGATGCTCGACGACATCGAGGACGCCTTCGCCGAGCGGGATGCCACCGAGCAGCGGTTGCGCCAGTTCCTGGCCGACGCGTCGCACGAGCTGCGCACGCCCCTGACCTCGATCCAGGGCTTCGCCGAGCTGTTCCGCATCGGCGACCAGGATCAGGTCGACCTGCCCACCGTCCTGCGTCGGATCGAGGAGGAGTCGGCCCGGATGAAGGTGCTGGTGGAGGATCTCCTCCTGCTGGCCCGCCTCGACCAGACCAGGCCGGTCGAGCTCGCCCCGGTCGACCTGGCCGTGCTCGCCGCCGACGCCTGCACCGATGCGGTGGCCGTCGCCCCCGACCGCCGGGTCACGCTGCACGCCCCCGAGCCGGTGGTCGTGCAGGGCGATGAGGCGCTGCTCCGACAGGCCCTCGCCAACCTGGTGTCCAACGTCGTGCGCCACACGCCGGCCGGCTCGCCGATCGAGGTCGACACCCACCGGGAGGCGGGCACGGCGCTCGTCAGCGTGCGCGACCACGGCGACGGTCTCCGGCCCGAGGCCCGGGCCAAGGTGTTCGACCGCTTCTGGCAGGCCGACCCGGCCCGCGTCGGCGCCGGCTCCGGGCTCGGTCTGTCGATCGTGGCCGGGGTGGCCGCCGAGCACGGCGGCTCGGTGGAGGTGGCCGACGCCGCCGGTGGCGGGGCGGTGTTCACCATGCGGATCCCGTCGCCGGTCGGTGGTTGATGGGCGGCGGGGAGCCGTCAGGTGGTGCGCCAGCTCCGCTCGAAGGGCAGCCGCCAGGCGTGGGGTGCGATGAGCTGGTGCATGGCGTTCGGCCCCCATGATCCGGGTGGGTAGGGCCGGACCGGTGGGGGGTTGTCCAGGAGGGGCTGCGCCCGCTCCCACAGGCTCTCGATCCCTTCGGCGCTGCTGAACAGCGTGTGGTCGCCGCTCATGGCGTCGTAGATGAGCCGCTCGTAGGCCTCGAGCAGGTCGCCCGCCCTGCCCGTCTCGTGCAGCGAGAACTGGAGGCTCTGCTTGTCCAGGGTCATGCCCGGCCCCGGCCGCTTCCCGTAGAACGACAGCGAGAGGCGGGACGTGTCGGCCAGGTCGAAGGTGAGGTGGTCAGGGCCGTGGGCGCCGACGCCCGAGCCGGGAGGGAACATGCTCTTGGGCGGCTCCCGGAAGGCGATCGAGATGATGCGGGCCCCGGCCGCCATGCGCTTGCCGGTGCGCAGATAGAACGGCACGCCCGCCCAGCGCCAGTTGTCGATCTCGCAGCGCAGCGCAACGAACGTCTCGGTTTCCGAATGCGGTCGCACGCCCAGCTCGTCGAGGTAGCCCTCGTACTGGCCACGCACGAC
>DASXLH010000204.1:0-16393 GCA_036496335.1 Acidimicrobiales bacterium | reverse complement strand
ACGATCGACGGTGCCGAGGTGCGCCGCCTCGTCGAGGAGGCCGCCCGGGCGTCGGCCAACGGGGAGCAGCACCCAGCCGAACCGCTGGCGGCCCGCCTGGTCGGCGAGCCGGCGCCGGAGCCGGCCTGATCCCAGGACCTCCCGGGTGGCGGCCCGCCCGGCGATTCAGACGTTCGGCGGGGTCGCGTCCCGAGCCGTGGCCAACGCCGACCACAGGTCCGTGGCCGAGGGAGGACCCACGAAGGAGCCGCGCACGACACCCTCGTGGTCAGCGATGACCACGACCGGGACGGCGTCGATGCCGTAGCGGCGGTGGCGGTCAGGGGATGCCCCCACCTCCACCTCCTCGAAGGCCACCTCGTGGCTCTCGAGGACGGCGGCCTTGGCCGCGGTGTCCCGGCACGAGTCGCAGGTCGCCGACGAGAACACGACCACGAGCCAGGGCGTGTCCGGTCGGGTGAACTCTCCTCGGTCGAGCTGCTCCGGCACCGTCCACGCCGACTGAGTGGGCGCGTCGGTCCGCCGGCGGTCGAGGAGCACGGCCACGAGCACGGCCACCGCCGCCAAGCCGAGAGCGATGACGAGTCGCTCCATCAGCTTCCCGACCGATCGCTGGGACGAATCGACACGAACACCTTGTGCATCATCCCGGATCGGCCAAGGGCACGCCGGCGGTGATGGAGAGGCCGGTTGCGCCGATGGTGGTCATGGTCCGATCGACGACCACCGGCTCCGTGGCGTCGATCTCGAGCCCGAGGGGCGCGGCCTGCACGTAGTCGTTCATCCGGAAGACGACCTGGGACGACGGCGGCACCACCACACCTTGCAACGCCGCGATCGGGGCCCGTCCGGCGGCGGTCATGGACGAGATGTCGACCTTGGCCGGCGTCTGGCCCGGGTTGAAGATGGCGAGCCACTGCTCGGCGCCGGCGGAGGTGTCGCCGGCCGCGAACGCGAGCCGGCGAGCCGGCGCCGGCGAACCGAGCACCGACGTCCAGCCGGGGTGCGTGTCCGGTGCCCGGACGTCGACCAGCCGCTCGGCGACCACCGGGACCTCGTTGCTGGAGGTCACCGTGCTGGTGAACGGCACGCCGGTGGGCACACCCCCGTCCCGGGCCGCGGGAACGGTGACCTGCGAGCGGGGCGGGACCGTGATGTCGATGGGCTCCGGCGCGTCGCCCGAGGTCGGGAAGGACGCGATCGTGACCTCCGCCTCGCGGGTGTCGGGATTGAAGACCTGCCAGCCGGTGACGTCGGCCGCCGTGCTGGCGGCGTTGGGGAAGGTCCACTGGACGGCAGCCGCCCGGGCGGCGAGCGTGAGCGACAGCCCGGCGCGACCGGCGGATCCGTCGAAGCGCTGGAGGCGGGTGACGACGAGTTGGCCGGTTCGGGCCCGAACCGCCGCGGCGGTGACCTGCTGACGCCGCACGGTCGCGGTGGCGTCGACGAAGGTGGTGCGCCCGGCCGGGATGACCAGTCCCTGGACGGCACCCGGCGCCTCCCGCCCCTCCTCCGTGGAGAACTCGATGTCGACCACCGCGTCGCTGGGGAACGGGTTGAACAGCGAGAGGACCTCCGTGGCGTCGACGAGCGTCGATCCGTTGGCCGTGTACCAGGTAGGCGACGTGTCCGATGCGCAGTGGGCCACCGCCCGGCCGGTGGTGCCGGCAGCCGACTGCTCGACGACCACGCCGCCACCGGTCGACTGCACCAGAGCCGAGGAAGCAGGGGGAGCAGCCACCGTCAGCACCGCCCCCGGGCCGACCGAGAAGGGCGCGACGGTGGCTGTGCCCGTGGCGGCCGCCAACCACCGGACCGTGCCGGTGCGCGGCGCCGAGGTGGTGTTGGCGATGTCGATCGTGGCTGCCACGTCGGTGGCGGGTCCACCCTGCGGCGAAGGACAGAACCAGCTCGACGTCAACGCCCCAGCCGGGTCGGCGTGCGGTACGGGGTCGGGAGGGACCGTGGTCGGGGACGACCCGTCGGCGCCGCCGACCAGGAGCAGGACGGCACAGGCGGCCGCCACCACCACCACCGGGAGCACGGTGCGGTTCATCGCCGCCGCCGCCAACCGCGCACCACCAGGACCACGGCCGCCACCCAGGCCAGCACCTGCAGGAGGACGACCAGCAGCCGGACGGGCGACGTCTCGTAGGTGAGCGATGCGGCCCCGGCCGGCACCGCCCAGCCGTTCGCCCAGCCCAGGACCTCGCGACGGCTCTGGGCCTTCCCGTCGACCGTGACCCGCCACCGATCGTCGGCCGGCGATCCCACCACCAGCTCGCCGGCACCGACGCGACCCGACGCCTCGGGCCGGCCGGCCTGGGCCGTCAGGACGGGCGAACCGGCGGGCAGGGCCAGGGCGGCGGCCAACGGATCCTTGGGTGAGTCGAGCTGGGCGACGGCCGCCGGCGACAGGCCGGCGTGAAGCGTCCGCACCGAAGCGGGGGCCACGTTCTGGAACACCCCCAGGGCCGGCTCGACCTCGAGCTTGCGCAGGTCGAGCTGGTGCTCGGCCATGTCGTCGATGTCGGCCGGCACCGGGATCAACGTCTCATCCGTCCGCTCCGGCGCGGCCCGGTCGACCAGCACGATGTACTTGACGCCGAAGGGAGCCACCAACGTCCCGAGCTGGTCGGTGCTGCCCGACTCGGCGGCGAGGATGGATTGCCGCAGGACGTCGATCGCTCCCTTGCCGCTGGTCGCCCACCGATCGAGCACCCCCCCGAAGGTGTCGGTCGTGAGGGCGAAGTCCAGGTCGTCATCCAGGTGGAACCCGGCGATGGGGAGGGTCTCGGGGGCGCCGATCCAGAGGGTTCGAGCGCCACCGACCGGTTGCGCCGCGAGCGGGCCGAGGGAGCCGGCATGGTCGGCGGCCCGCAGGTGCCACGCCCCGTCGAGGGCGTCGAGGGCGATCGGGAGGATCGCCAGCACCACGGCCACGCCGCCGACGATCGACGCCACCTGCCGCCAACCGAAGCGGAAGCCCCGCAGGTCGAGCTCGAAGGCGGAGACGCCGAGTGCGCCCGCCAGGGCAAGGGCGGCCGCGCCCGGCGCCAGCAGGACCTCGGCCGGGGGGAGGCCCAGGGCATGGTGGCCCCCGAGGAGGGCCAGGGTCCAGGACATCAGGGCCACGCCCCAGCAGCGCAGCCCCCACCGCAGCCGCCACGAGCGCCCGAGCACCAGGACCACGCTGGCCGCGAGAGGGATCGACCAACCCAGCCAGGAGATCCCGACCGGGCCGGTCTCGAAGCGCAGGAGGTCGGAGGCCGGGAAGGCCCGCACGCCGCCGGCCGCCACCCCGGCCCACGACCACCGGTCACCGAGGGCGAGGGCGACGGCCCACGGCAGGTGCAGGACCACGGCCACCACCGAGGCGCCGGCCGCCAGCGAGATCGGGCCGAGCAGCCGATTCGGGCGACCCCCGATCAGGCCTCCGGCGGTGAGCCCGACGGCGACGGCCAGGAGCAGCGGCACGGCCAGCGGAACGAAGGCCGCCACGCAGGCGAGGAGCAGCCCGAGGGCGAGCGCCGCCGCCCAGAAGGGCCGTTCCCGGGGTGCCTCGTCGCCGGGCAGCTCGCCGGCGACCTCGGCCAGGGCGGTCAGCAGCCACGGCGCCGCGCCGTACAGGATCAGGCCGGCCCAGTTCCCATGGGCGACGCAGTTCCATGGCAGGGGGACGACCGTGTAGAGCAGCAGCCCGACGCCGCGGGCGTTCGGGGAGTCGAGTGGGCGGGTGAGGCGCCACATGCCCACGGCGCCGGCTGGTATGGCGCCGAGGACGAGGACCTGCTGGAGCATCCCCATGTGGCCCAGGAGAACGGAGCCACCGAGGGCGAGGAGCGCGAACGCGGTCGGCTGAGCCGCGGCGGAGCCGAGCCCGGCCGGCTGCCAGCCGCTCAGGTACTGCCGGAGGAGGTCGACCGGACTCTGATCGAAGGGTGCGAACCCCGCGACCGACGGGATCCGATGGAAGAGCAGGCTCCGGGTCCCGACCACGAAGAGCAGCGCAGCCAGGCCCCACGCCACCGCCGCCAGCTTGCGGGGGCGGTGCCGGACCATGTCCTCGAGCTCGCCGCTCAGGTCCTCGAGCTCCTCACCGAGCTTGCTGGCCGCCAGCTCGCCACGGACGAAGCGGGTGATCCTGGCGCTACCCCCGACCTGGAGCTTGCGGACCTCCCGGTCGGGAAAGCGGCGGATCGCCTTGAGCACCCGCCGCCGAGCCCGGATCTCCCCGCGGTGCTGCCAGTTCCACCACCAGGCATTGACGACCCGATGGGCGTGGGGGCGACTCCCGGTCATGACGGTGTAGAGCAGCTCGGCGAACGACAGGAAGAGGAGCTGCGGGATGATCCACAGCAGGTGATAGGTGCGGTAGCACGTCAGCACCGTCCGCAGGCGGTGACGGTTCCGCAGCAGGGCGGCCTGATCGGGGCCGACCCGGTCGACGAGGCCTTCGCGGTGACGGGCCCGGGCTGCCGGCACCACGAGCACCCGGGCCCCGGCCACCTGCGCCCGCCAGCACAGGTCGAGGTCCTCGCCGAAGATCTCGATGCCCGTGTCGAACCCCCCCAGGGTGGCGAAGAGGTCGGATCTGACCATCGTCACCGCGCCTGGCACCACGAAGACGTCCCGTACCGAGTCGTGCTGCTCCTGGTCGAGCTCGCCCCGCTCGACCATGGGCATCAGCACGCCGCCCTTGTCGGCCGCCATCCCGACGTCGAGGAGCCGGGAGGGGTCGTCCCACATGACGAGCTTGGGACCGACCACGCCGGCGTTCGAGCGGAACGCCTCCTCGACGAGGGCCCAGATGACGGTGGGGTCGAGGACGACGTCGTCATGGCAGAAGACGTAGAACGCCGCCCCTTCCACCATCCCGAGCACCTCGTTGGTGGCCGGGCCGAACCCCGGATTGACGTCCAACCTGCGGACGAAGGCCGCCGGCAGGACCTCGGCGACCCGGGGTAGGACCGGTTCCTCGCTGGCCGCGTCGATGACCAGCACGGACAGATCGGGGTAGTCCTGGGCCCCGATCGAGGCGAGGCACTCCTCGAGCCAGTCACCCGGATCTCGGGTGACCACGACCGCCACCACCGGGAGCGCGAGCGCCGTCGGGTCGAGCTCGTCGGTCGCCGTCACGGGTGAGTCAACCTAGACCTAGCGTGGAGGGATGGCCGACCGCCCGGGTCCCCTGGAGGACGCCATCCACGTCGCCGTCGGGGCCGCGATCCTCGGTTACAACCGTCTCCAGATCGAGCGCCGCCGGGTCGAGGAGTGGCTCGACCAGCTGGCGGTCGAGTTCGGCGAGCACCACGACGGCCCGACCGGAGCCGGCTGAGCTGGGTCTTTCGCCCGGCCGGTCGCAGAGCGAACGAGCCGGGTCGGGGCGGGGCTAGATCGAGGCGTCGCCGTACACGAACACGTTGCCGTCCGAGCCGAGGACCCAGTACCCGTTTCCGCTCGGTGTGCGGGCCATGCTCACGATCGGCTTGGGGGACCCGGTGGCGGCGCCCAGGAACGGAGCGCTGCCGTAGCTGAAGATGCCGCCGTCGTCGGCCACCAGCCAGTAGCCCCGGCCGTCCGGCCGGGCCGCCATGCCGACGATCGGCCGGTTGAGCTTGATCGCACCGGCGGATCCGTAGAAGCCGGCGTCGCCGTAGGCGAAGATCCCGCCGTCGGACGCCACCAGCCAGTAGCCACCGCCCGAGGGGGTGGAGGCCATGCCGACCACCGGTTTGTTGAGCCTGATGCCGCCGGTCGAGCCGTAGAACCCGGCGTTGCCGTAGCTGAAGATCCCGCCGTCCGTGGCCACCAGCCAGTAGCCACCACTGTCCGGACGGGCGGCCATCCCGACCACCGGGCGGTTGAGCTTGATCCCGCCGGCCGAGCCGTAGAACGACGCGTCGCCGTAGGCGAAGACGCCTCCGTCGTTGGAGGCCAACCAGTAACCCTTGCCGGTCGACGTGGGCGCGATCGAGACGGCAGGCATGGAGAGCGACACGATCCGGAACCAGTCGGACTTGAGCCCGACGGCGCCGGCGAAGGCGGCGCCACTGACCGTCACGTTGCCGCTGGTGCCGCCGATGGCGAGCTGGGTGACCCGCCCTCCGTCCTCGCCGAGACCGTTGCGCTGCTGCACCGCGATGTTCTCGAGCCGGCCGATGGCGGGGTAGGCGCTCTCGATCGTTCCGACCGCCAGGCGCACGGACCAGTTGTGGTTCGGGTTGGAGGCCGTGTCGTCACCGGCGTCGGGCACGGCCGGGAACGTCCCGCCGGCGGTGTAGCCGCCGGTGGAAGAGGAGAACTCGGTGCGCTGCACGGCGCCGTTCTTCACCCGCACGACGCCGGCCGTCTGGGCGATGGCCGCGTCGCTCCGGGGATCTTCGATCCGCGCGCCGTTGAGGCCGGCACCGCCGTACACCTGGCAGGAGGTCGTGTCGCAGGTCTGGTAGACGCCGGGACTGCGGTTCTCAGCCCAGGCGTAGGACCGGGCCGCCACCGCCTGGGACTCCAGAGCCTCCATGCCCTTCCCGCCGCCGAGATCGGCCCACGATGCCGGGGACTCCCGGGGAACGACGCCCCGGAGGTACGACTCCATCGAGACCTGGTTGACGGCGATGGCGCCGGCTCCGGAGGCGATCGCCGCGATCGTGCCGCGGTAGGCGCGGCTGTTGGTCCCGCAGGCCACGAGCATCCGGTTGACGTCGTCACCGGGGTCGCCGATCACACCGGCGGTCGGGTGCAGGCTGATGTCGAGGGTCTGGACGGCGGCGCCCCAGGGCCCGGCACAACCGGACGAGCTCGGCTCCACCACCCACGAGTTGCCGCTGCGCCGGATGCGGGCGGCCTGCCCGGCCGTGAAGGTCGTCGAGGCGACGGTGAACGACGCTCCCGGCGAGGTGACGATGAGGTCGCGACTGTCGAAGTCGGTGAGGTGGACCGAGATGGGACCGTCGGCCTTGGTGCCGGCGGTGGTGCCGCCGTAGTAGTGGTCGAGGATCTGTTGGTGGTTCCAACCCTCGTCGATGGCGTAGCCCAGGGCCCCGTACTGGCCGAGGCCTCGTCCGTGTCCCCACCCGTGACCGCGGATGTCGACCGTCGTCGACGGCCAGAGAGCCCCGGCCTGGGGAGTGGACACGAGCACCGGAACCAGCGCCGCCACCAGGGCGAGCACGACTCCGGCGCCCGCCCGCCGAACCAGTCGATGGAGGCGTGACGTCGTGGTGGTCGTCATCACCTTGCTATCGACCGGAGACGGGCTTTTCTGAAGGCCTCCAGCAGAAAGTCCTTCTCGCTCAAGGACTTTCTCCGGATCTGCACCCCATCGCGACCACGCTCCGTGGGGGTGCCGATACTCGTTGAAGCTCCGCACGTCCGCACGACGCTACCCGCTCCGAGGCCGACGGCACCATCAGACGCCCCCGACACCTCTTGCCGCGGCGCTCAGCGGGGCGGTTCGTCCGGAGAACCCGGCCCCGAGCGGAGACGTCGCACCCGGTCAGCGGCCCGGGTCACCGCCTCGGCCTCCCGTCCATCCTCCACGGTGGCCGCCAGAGCGATGAGGCGATCGGCCCACGCCGGCAGGAGCTGGCCCGGAGCTCCGCCCTCGCCGGGTCCTCCGTCGTACAGCCACGCCAGGTCGCGTTCGAGCAGCGCCAGTTGGAGCTCGACC
Source organism: Acidimicrobiales bacterium (assembly GCA_036496335.1). Classification (GTDB taxonomy): domain Bacteria; phylum Actinomycetota; class Acidimicrobiia; order Acidimicrobiales; family CADCSY01; genus JAEKLB01. The sequence continues at coordinate 8,721 of DASXLH010000204.1, read as the reverse complement.
TCGGTGTACCGGGCCGACACCAGCGGGAGGCGCTCCTTCTTCGCCGCCGGGTAGTCGGTGCCCTCCACCAACTCCCGCGGCTCGGTCTTGAAGACGCCGGCGAGCAGGGTCACCGTCCGCTCCCCCGGTTGGCTCATGCCGGCCTCGAGATGCGACACCGCCACCCGGGAGATGCCGACCCGGTCGGCCAGCTCCTGCTGCGTCCAGCCGAGCCCACCCCGGCGATCGGCGATGCGCCGGCCGAGGGCCGTCGGCCTCTCGTCCCCGCGACCGCTCCCGTCGGCCGGGACCGGGCGACTGGAGAAGTCGGGCATGTGCCAACCCACTTGGCAGACGGACAGGGTCGCGCAGCGTAGAACGGTCGGATGACGAAACGGGCGCTCATCACCGGCATCACCGGCCAGGACGGCTCCTACCTCGCGGAGCTGCTCCTCGGGAAGGGCTACGAGGTGATCGGTGTCCTGCGCCGCTCGAGCACGGTGAACTTCGAGCGGATCGCCCAGATCCAGGATCAGGTCGAGCTGCCCCAGGGCGACCTTCTCGACGAGGCCTCACTCATCCACATCCTCAACGAGTACCGGCCGGACGAGGTCTACAACCTGGCGGCTCAGTCCTTCGTGCAGACCTCGTTCTTCCAGCCGGTGCTCACGGGCGAGACCACCGCGCTCGGCGTCACGCGGCTCCTCGACGCCATCCGCATCGTCGACCCCGCCATCCGCTTCTACCAGGCGTCCTCATCCGAGATGTTCGGCAAGGTGCAGGCGGTACCCCAGATCGAGTCGACGCCCTTCTACCCCCGCAGCCCCTACGGCGTGGCCAAGCTCTACGGGCACTGGATCACGGTCAACTACCGCGAGTCCTACGGCCTGCACGCCACATCCGGCATCCTCTTCAACCACGAGAGCCCACGCCGCGGCCACGAGTTCGTCACCCGGAAGATCACCCACGCGGTGGCCCGCATCAAGCTCGGTCTCCAGGCCGAGCTCCGGCTCGGCAACCTGGAAGCGCAGCGGGACTGGGGCTTCGCCGGTGACTACGTCGAGGCGATGTGGCTGATGCTCCAGCAGGACGAGCCCGACGACTTCGTCGTCGCCACCGGGGAGACCCATTCGGTGCAGGAGTTCTGCGAGATCGCCTTCGACCGGGTGGGGCTGTCCTGGAGGGACCACGTGGTCATCGACGAGCGCTTCATGCGGCCGGCCGAGGTCGACCTCCTCATCGGCAGTCCGGCCAAGGCCGCCGCCAAGCTCGGTTGGCACCCCAAGACCCCGTTCCGCGACCTCGTGACCTCGATGGTCGACGCCGACCTCGTCGCCCTCGAACGCCTCGAGCGCCTCGGCTAGCGATGGCCTCCTCTGGCGAGCCGCACCGTGCGAGAGGCTCGGAGGAGGTCAGCTGGAGGGCTCCGCCAGCGGTTCGACCTCGGTGCGGTCCCGCCACCAGGCCAGCACGTCGGCCATCGAACGCTCGAGGGGGATCGTCGGCAGCCAGCCCGTGGCCGTCCGCAGCTTGGTGTTGTCCCCCCAGTGCGCCGGCACCTCGACCGGCCGCAGCCGGCTGGGGTCGGTCTCGATGCGCATCGGGCGGTCGGCCAACGCCAGGAGCTTCTCGGCCACCTCTCGGATGGCAACCGCCCGTCCACTGCACACGTTGTAGACCTCACCCGGCTCCCCGACCTCGACCAGCAGGCGGTAGGCCCGCACCACGTCGCGCACGTCGGTGAAGTCGCGGGTCGGGGTGAGATCACCGGTGAGGACGACGTCGTCACCGCTTCGCTCGTTGCGGGCCACCTGCTCGGCGATGGCCGACACCACCATCCCCGGCGACTGGCCCGGCCCGATGTGGTTGAAGGCCCGGGCGCACAGCACCGGCAGGCCGCGGCCCAGATAGGCGTGCGACGCCGCCATCTCGGCGGCGGCCTTGCTGGCGCCATAGGGGGTGATCGGCCGCATCGGTTGGTCCTCGTCGATGGGCATGTCCCCCGGTTCGACCTGGCCGTACTGCTCGGCGCTGCCGACCACGAGGACCCGCTCGACGCCGGCCGAGCCGGAGGCCAGGAGCACGTTGAGCGTTCCCATCGTGTTGACCTCGAAGACCTGCCCCGGGGCGTTCCACGACTCGCCGACGTGGCTGAGCGCGGCGAGGTGGTAGACGACCTGCGGCTTGATCTCGAGCAGGGCGCGGTGGATGCTCTCGGCGTCGGTGACGTCGATCTCGACGTCGAGGCCGACCACGTCGTCACCGGCGTCGGCGAGGTGCTCGGTGAGGTACGGACCGACGAAGCCGGTCGCCCCGGTGACCAGCGCCCGCACGGGGGGAACCTTAGAGCCCGCGCGGTTGGGTCACCTCCGGACGACGGACGCGCCCCCAGGACCGGGGACATCGTCGGTGGGCACCGTCATCCGATCGTGGCATTGCGGTCGGCGAGCAGCTCCAGGAAGGTGGCGTACCGGTCGATCAGGCCGGGCCACTCGAAGCTGGCACGGACGTAGTCGCCTCCAGCCGTCGCCAGGCGGGCCCGGAGGGCGTCGTCGCGGACCAAACGGTCGATCGTCACCTCGAACTCGGCGAAGCTCTGGTACCAGAGCCCCCCGCCGGACCGCTCGCAGTGCTCCCGGGTCGCCTCGCAGCGGCCGTTCACGACCACCGGAGCGCCGGCGCGCCACGCCTCGATGACGACGAGCGAGAACGACTCGAAGGCCGACGGGTTGACGAAGGCGGTGGCACCCCGCATGAGGCCCCACTTCGTCTCGTCGTCGATCCTCCCAGGCAACACGACGTCGTCGTGGGCCCTGGGAGGGTCGACCACGTCGCCTGCCACCACCAGGCGCAGCGGGCCCGGATGACGCGCCTTGTAGGCCGCGAAGAACTCGACCAGCGCGCCCGTCCCCTTGCCGTTGTCGACCCGGCCGACCGAGAGGAGATAGGGCGCTTGGCCGAGGCCGAGCCGCGTCCGGGCATCGCCGGCCCGGCCCGGATGCTCCTCGACGCCGAGACCCAGGACGAGCTGCGGCTTCGCCCCCACACCGAAGCGCGCCTCCACGAGCCTCCGCTCGCTGTGCGTGTAGAACACGAAGCCGGCCGCACCGGCGAAGACCTTGCGCATGACCGGGAGCCGCAGCGGCGGCTCGTCATGGGCGGCGGGGTGGAACACCGCCCGGTGCGGCCCGACGGCCGGCACGCCCTGGACGGACGGCTGGAAGAGATAGGGGGAGAACGCCACCAGGTCGGCGTCGGTCGAGCCGGTGGCCGCCAGCAGCCCGGCGCTGCACGGCCCCTGCAGGTCGAGCCACCGCCGCTGGTCGGCCGTGGAGGCGCGCTCTGGCGCCCCCAGCACCGCATGGGACAGGGCGTTGAACCGGGGATGGCGCCCGGACTCCGATCGGAAGCGTCGTACCGTGACGCCGTTGTCGACGGTCGTGCCCGGCGGCAGGTGGTCGGCCCAGGTCTGGGTGTCGACCGCGCAGGTCGTGAGGACCTCAACCTGCCAGTCATGCTGGTCGACGAGACGCTCGGCCAGCATGCGTACCGCGTACTCCGCTCCGGCGTTGATCTGCGGGCCGTAGCGCGGCACCACATACGCCAGCTTCACCGGGACCCCCGCGTCTGGGCCGCTTCCTCGACCACCGGGCGGAGCCGTTCGGCCATGGTCCGCCGTGCCGACTCCAGGGAGAGCTCGGCGAGGCGGCGGCGACCGGCGTCGACCAGGGCGCCCCGCAGCGCCCCGTCGGACACGACCCGATGGACGGCCGCCGCCACAGTCCCGGGATCCTTCGCGGGGAGGCACAGGCCGGCGGAGGCGAGCGTCTCCGGCACGGCCCCGGCCGAGTAGGCCACCACGGGCACGTCGTGGTGCATCGCCTCGAGCAGGGGCACCGCGAAGCCCTCGTGCTCGGAGGCCGAGACGAAGACGTCGGCGGCTCGGTAGTGGGCACCGAGCGTGGGGGCGTCGACCGCCCCGAGCAGCTCCACCGAGTCGCCGAGCCCCAACTCCCGGACCAGGCCGCGGATGGCGTCGACGTAGGCGGTCGGCCCCGCTCGTCCGATGAGCCGGAGCACCGCGCCGGGGTCGTAGACCCGCCGGTAGACCGAGAAGGCGGTGACGAGGTCGTGCTGGCACTTGTTCGGTGCGAAGCGGCTCACGTAGAGCCACACGGTGCCGTCGGATCTCAGGCGCTCGACCGCGGCCGCCTCGACACCGACCTCGAGATCGGCGGGGTTGAAGAGGATCGGCGCGACCGCGGTCTCGCCGTAGCCGAGATCGTCGAGCTCCGCCCGGTTGTAGGTGGAGTCGGCCAGTCCCAGGCGCGAGCGTGAGGCCAGCGTGGCCAGCTGGCGTCGGCCCCAGGCGATGCCCTGCACGACCGCCGGGTCCCAGACCTCGAAGTAGCCGGCCGGCGTGATGTTGTGGTGGTCGACGACCAGGGTCTCGGAGCGGGCGGCGACGAAGTCGGCGACGCCAGAGCCCAGGGCCATGTGGTAGACGAGCACGTCGCCGGGCCCCGCCGACCGACCGAAGCCGCTGAACGGGCGGGCGTCGTGGTCCGGATGGCGCCGGTGCTCGGTGAAGATCTCGGACTGCCACCCGAGATCGCGGCAGAGCCGCTGCACCTCGATGATGTGGCCCCCCACCGCACCCGGCTCGAAGGTGGGCACGAACTGGTGCACCGCTGCCACGTCAGCCCACCACGGAGCGGACGGCGTCGGCGAAGCGTCGGCGACTCGTCGCCAGGTCGAAGTCCCCCAGGCGGGCCGTCCCGGCAGCCACCAGCCCGTCACGGAGCGCATGGTCGACGAGCACCCGGTGCACCGCCGTCGCCACCGTGGCCGGATCCTTCGCCTCGAGGCAGAGGCCGCCCGCTCCGATCGTCTCGGGCACCGCCGCCGCGCCGTAGGCGACGATCGGGAGACGGTGGTGCATCGCCTCCAGGAGCGGGACGCCGAACCCTTCGTGCTCGGAGAGCGAGACGTAGACGTCGGCGGCCCGGAAGTGGGCACCGTGCACGGCGTCCGGGACGTCCCCGACGAAGTCGACCGAGCGCTCGATGCCGATGGCCGAGGCGAGCTCCAACAACGCGTCGTGGTACGCCCCCGACGACGAACCCCCCACCAGGCGGAGGCGGGCGTCTGGATCGAACACCTGTCGGTAGACGGCGAATGCCTTCATCAGGTCGTGCTGGCACTTGTTCGGCGCCAGCCGGCCCACGAAGAGCCAAGCCGCGCCGCCCGCGCTCTGGGCCCGCAGCCGCTCGAGGTGGGCCTCGTCGACCCCGTGCTCGAACGTTGCGGTGTCGAGCAGGATCGGCACGACGGTCGTGGGGTCGTAACCGACCTCGGTCAGCTCCTCCTGGTTGTAGCCCGAATCGGCGATCGCCAGCGACGACAGCGGTGCGAGCTCCCGTAGCTGGCGCCGCCCGGCGTCGAGCTCCACGCCGACGTGGGGCTCCCAGGGGGCGAAGAACGACGCAGGCGTGATGTTGTGGTAGTTCACGATCTTCGGCTCCGGTCGAGCGGAGAGCCAATCCGCCACGGAGCTGCCCGTCGACAGCTGGTAGAGGAGCCAACCGCCCCCAGGGTGATCCTGGAAGGCTCGTGTCAGGCGGCGAACCTCGGGGCGGGCGACGGCGACGAAGATCTCGGACTCGTAGCCCAACTCGTGGAGGACGGACTGCACCTGCAGGGTGTGGTTTCCGGTGGCGTCGCGGGGCGCGAACGACGCCACCACCTGGTGGACGGCGGTCACCGCCGCCGGAGCGCAGACACCAGGAGCGACTGACCGGTGTCGTCGACCTCGGCGAGGGCGAAGCCGTGGGCCTCCAGCACGACGAACCACGTCTCGGGCCGAAAGGGCCTTCCAGGTGCGAGGTCGGCCTCGACGGGGTTGTCGCGACCCCAGTGCTCGGGTCGGCCGGCGACCACGACGAGGGACCCTCCTTCGTCGATGGCCGAGGCGGCAGCCTGGACATGAGCGATCTTGACGCCCGTGGCCGACGCGTCGAGTCCGAGGACGATCGTGCCCCCCAGCGAACCAGGAGCCAGGTCGGCCAGATGCTCGAACGGGTCGCCCTCCCGCTGCTCGATGGCCGGTCCCACCCGGGGCGCCGCTCCGGGGGTCACGGCGTAGGCGTCGATGCCAGCGGCCACGAGGGCCGACAGCAGTCCCCCGCCGTCGCCGACCACCAGCACCCGGCCGGGGACACCCGCGAGGCGGGCGGCGACCCGTTCGGTCAGGTCCGCGTCCAAGCCGGGGATGGCCTCGTGGTCGAGCAACGCCCGGTCGACCTGCGGCAGCAGCCGCTCGACCTTCTCGAGCCGATCGGCGACCACCGTGAGCGTGCGCACCGTGGCCCCCGCGAAGGAGGTCATCTGCTGGGCGAGGTGGTTGAAGTACCAACCGAGCAGCTTGAGCTCGCCCTTCTTCACCAGGCCGAGCACGGCGGTCCGCGACGCCACCGGCGGGCGGCCTTCGATGAACGCCGAACGGTCGGCGGCCTGGATCAGGCCCTCGAGATCGTCGCCGGTGGTGGCCACCGGGGAGACGCGGGCGAACGCGAGGTCGAGCTCCCGCTCCATGCCGGGCGGGAAGTCGCCGGACGCCCGCCGGGCGCGGACCTCCTCGTCGATCTCCCGTCGGACCAGGTCGAGGTCGAGCGACGTTGACACCTCGCTCACCCGACGCCCCGCACCGGCTCCGCCCGCACCTGGGAGAGGTCGATGTGGACCGGCGCGTCGAGCACCCCCCACGCGAAGTTCCCGTCGGTGTTGACCACGTCGAGGTGGTCGATCCCGTCCCGCCACTCGTACATGTCGCCACCATCGCGGCTGTGGACGGCGATCGTCATCGGATAGTGCCCGGCGAGCATCGAGAGGCTCTCGAACTGGAAGCTGAGCTCGCCCACGCCGTCGAGCACCGGAAAGTCCTCGTGGAGCACGGCATTGCTGGTGCCGGTGACGACCTGACCGTCGGTGGTCATGATGGCGAGCGCGACGATCACGTCGTCCATGGGCTCGAAGGCCTCGAACCCGATCCGCACGGTGACGGGCTCGCCGCTCACGACGTACCGGCGGGACGGATCCGCGTAGTCGACGTTGACGGTCCTCACCCGTATCCGCTTGCCGAAGCCGCGGCTGTCGAGGTGGCCTTCGCCCTCCTCGCCCGCCTCGTTGAGGCGGTACAGACCTTCCCGGAACACGCGCACCGCTTCGGCCGGCGGGGCGTGGACGATCTGCTTGCCGTGATCGAGCACGACCACGCGATCGCAGATCTGGCGGACGAGGTCGGCGGCGTGGGTGACGAAGACGATGGTCCGACCCTCCCGCTGGAAGCGCTTGATGCGGTCGAGACACTTGCGCTGGAAGGCCTCGTCGCCGACGGCGAGCACCTCGTCGACAAGGAGGATCTCCGGATCGACGGCGGTGGCGACGGAGAAGCCGAGGCGCACGTACATGCCCGACGAGTAGTGCTTCACCTGCTGGTCGATGAACCGCTCGAGCTCGGAGAAGGCGACGATCTCGTCGAAGAGCGCCTCGGTCTCCTTCTTCGACAGCCCGAGGATCGAGGCGTTCAGGAAGATGTTCTCCCGCCCGGTCAGGTCGGGGTGGAAGCCCGCGCCCAGCTCGAGCAGCGACGCCATGCGGCCCCAGGTCCGGATGACGCCAGTGGTGGGCCGCAGGATGCTCCCGATGCACTTGAGCAGGGTCGACTTGCCGGACCCGTTGTGGCCGAGGAGCCCGACCGTGGTGCCTCCGGCCACGTCGAAGGCGATGTCGGAGAGCGCCCAGAAGTCCTCCGACTCGCTCCGTCGACCGCGGTGGATCACCCGCTCCTTCAGCGACGAGTGGCGCTCGGTGGTCAGGCGGAACCGCTTGGAGACGCCCTCGATCTCGATTGAGTTGGCCACGGGTCGGCGCTCAGAGCTCCTCGGCGAAGTTCGCCTCGAGGCGGTCGAAGACCCGGAGGGCGAAGGCCAGGAGCAGGGCTGCCCCGATGGCGCCGATCCCCAGGTTCCGCAGGTACCACCACTGGCCCTCGGCCGGGAGGATGGGGTGCACGACGCCGCCGCTCACGAAGCTGGTGATGCCGTAGAGCGAACGCTGCAGCGCCAGGGTCACGGGGACGACCGGGTTGAGCAGGAGGATCCAGGTCGGCAGGCCGTGGTCGGCCAGCTTCTGGGCCGGCAGCCCCCACTGGTACACGACGGGCGTGAGGAAGAACCAGGCCAGGAGGAGGAGCTCGAGGAAGTGCTGCGTGTCACGGGCATAGACGTTGACGGCGGAGAGGAGGATCGAGAAGGCCGCTGTCAGCAGGACGAGCAGGAGCATGGCGGGGATGACCATCCAGATCCAGGCCGGCTGGAACGGGATCGGCGAGATGGCGATCGCCGCCATCAGCACGATCGACTGGAGCACGAAGTGCACGCAGTTGGACCCCACCGCCGCCAGGGGCAGGATCTCCCGCGGGAAGTAGACCTTGTTCACCAGTGACGCGCCGCCGGTGATCGAGCCGGTCGCTCCGGCCAGGGACGTCGAGAAGAGGTTCCACGCCAGCAGGCCCGACAAGAGGAAGATGGCGAAGTTGGGGATCTGGGATCCCAGCACCACCTGGAAGACGATCGTGTACACGACCAGGTACAGGGCCGGGTTGAGCAGCGACCAGAGGAACCCGAGGACGCTGTTCTTGTAACGAACCTTCAGTTCCTTGCGGACGAGGTTGACGAGGAG
>DASXLH010000203.1:0-1750 GCA_036496335.1 Acidimicrobiales bacterium | reverse complement strand
AGACGGGATCCCGACGATCGTCGATTTCTTCGGCACCCGCCTGGCCAAGGAGATCGTGGCCGAGCACGGCCAGGCCGACCTCGTGATCGCCAACAACGTCATGGCCCACGTGCCCGACCTCAACGATTTCGTGGAGGGCATGGCGACCCTGGTCGCCCCGACCGGGCTGATCACGGTCGAGAACCCCGCTGTCGGCGAGCTGATCGAGCGGTGTGAGTTCGACACCGTGTACCACGAGCACTACTGCTACTTCTCGAGCCTGGCCGTCGACCGGCTGATGCGCTCCCACGGCCTGTCGCTGAACCACGTCGACCACTTCCCCGACCTCCACGGCGGCACCGATCGCTGGTCCGTCGGCCGGGAGGTCGCTCCCGACCGGACCGTCGAGGAGGATCTGGCCGCCGAGCGGGCCGCCGGGCTCGACACCGCCGCCGCCTACGAGAGCTTCGCCGGACGCGTGCGATCCGTGCAGGACGAGCTCCGCCGGCTCCTGCGCCAGTTGAAGGACGAAGGCAAGTCGATCGCCGCCTACGGCGCCGCCGCCAAGGGGGCGACGCTCCTCAACTCGACCGGGATCGGGCGCGACCTCGTCGACTTCGTCGTCGACCGGAACACCCACAAGCAGGGCCACCTGGTACCCGGCTCCCTGCTGCCGATCCTGCCGCCGGAGGCGTTGCTCGAGCGTCGACCGGACTACGTGGTGCTCCTGGCATGGAACCTCGCCAAGGAGATCGTGGCCCAACAGGACGCCTACCTCCAGACCGGCGGCCGCTTCATCGTCCCCGTCCCCTGGCCCCAGATCGTCTGATCCCGCCCATCCTCCCTGAAAAGCGAAAGGCCCTCGATGGACACGCCCGAGGTCAGCTGCGTCATCGTCTGCTACCACCGGCACGAGAGCATCCGGATAATGACGGCGGCCCTTGTCGACCCGAGGATCGAGGTCATCGTCGTCAACGCCGAAGCGGACCCGGAGGTGGAGGCCATCGCCACCGCCAGCGGCGCCACGGTGGTGCCGATCTTCGGTGATCCCGGCTACGCCACCGCCGTCAACCTCGGCGCCCGCCATGCCACCAGCGAGTTCGTGATCCTCATGAACGACGACCTCCGGGTGGACGTCGAGGTCGTGATGGCCATGAAGGAGGCCGTCGCCTCCGGTCAGGGCGACGTCGTGGTCCCCGCCGTCCTCGACTCCGAGGGTGCTCCGGAGGCGACCATCAAGGCGGCCCCGACGCCGGTCGCCCTCATCCGGGAGGTGCTCCTCCTCCCTGACCATCCGGTCCCGTTCCTCCAGGGGCGCATCCGGGTGGAGAAGTGGCGCGCCCCGGCGGTGCCAGAGGAAATCGAGTCGTGCGGACCGCCGATGTTGGCGGTTCGGACCCAGTTCGTCCGCGACCGCCCGCTCCCCGAGGACTACTTCCTCTATTGGGACGAGGTCGAGTGGTTCTGGAAGATCCGCGAGGTCGGCGCCCGGGTGATCTACCGGCCGGACCTGAAGGTGATGCACATCGGCGGGCGGCGCGACGTCAGCGCCGCCAAGTCCGAGCTCATCACCCGCAACGCCGTGCGCTGCGTGCTCCGGACCCAGGGCCGTGGGGCGGCGCTGGCGGCGTTCGTGATCATCCTGGCTTACAACGTCCGCCTGGTGGCGGTGGACTGGCTGCGCTCGCGGCTGCGCCGGGATCAGGACAGCAGCGTCCTGCAGGCCCGCATCGCCGGCTTGAAGCAGACGCCGGCCAGCTTCCGGGAGATC
>DASXLH010000202.1:0-4919 GCA_036496335.1 Acidimicrobiales bacterium | reverse complement strand
GGGGGCATGGCCGGTCAGGCCGGGGACATGGCCGGTCAGGCCGGGGACATGGCCGGTCAGGCCGGGGAAATGGCCGGTCAGGCCGGGGACATGGCCGGTCAGGCCGGGGAAATGGCCGGACAAGCCGAGGAAGCAGCCGATCAGGTCGGGGAAGCCGTCGAGCCAACGGGGAACGATGCCGACCGACCGGAGGACACCGTCACGCCGGAGCGGGACGCCCCGGACGCTGTCGCCGAACCGCCAGCGCCGTCAGCCTTCGGCGGCGAGCGGACGAGCCTGTGGGCGGACCCGGTGATCGCCCCGTTGCCCCCGATCGCACCGTGGCCGAGCATTGATGCGAGCTCCGGCGCCGATCGAGGCCCGGGTGGCCCGGAAGGTGCCGGTGCGCCCTCGGATCCGTCGCTGATGGTCCACCGTCACCCCGCGGCCTGATCGACAGGTCAGCCCGAGCGACCGGCGGCGGAGCTCCTGGCTCGGGTCAGCCTCACCTGGAGCCCGTCGATGAGGATGTCGACGGCGTACTCCACGTAGTCACGAGCCCGCAGATCGTCCACCCGGGTGGGCCCGGTCTCCCCGCTGAGCAGGTCGTCGACGCTGAGCCGCCCGTGGAGGTACGTCTCCGTGACCGACCAGGCGAGCGCCGCCTCGCTCGGTGGGAAGCCGGCCGCGCAGAAGAAGGCGACGGCGCGCTCCACGGCACCCTCGGTGATCCCCGCCGCCGGCAGGCCCATGAGGTGGCTGCCGAGGCCCGGGTAGCGGCGCAGTGCCTCCCAGACCTGGAGGACGTGCTGACGAAGGACCTCGTCCCACGGGAGCTCGGACGGCTCGAGCTGCGGCCAGTCGGCCGAGACCGCACCGGCCACGAGCTGGACGAGCTCTTCCTTGTTGGCCACGTAGTGGTACGTGGCCATCGGGCTGACACCGAGGGCGTTGGCGAGCCCCCGCATCGTCAACCGGTTGAGACCGACGTCACGGGTGAGCTCGAGGGCAGCCTCGACCACCTCGTCACGACTGAGCGGCGTCTCCCGGCCACTGGCCGGAGGCGTCACGCCGGTCTTCCTTCGCGCATGCCTCCAGCCTAGATTGCAGCTTGAGAAGAGGTCGGGGAGGCGACGGGCGACCGGGCCGGTCGGAGCGGCGGGGTCGAAGGCCTCCCCGTCACGGTCAGCACCTAGGTTCGGACCGTGACGTGGCTCGCCGTCCTGCTCGTCGCGGTGATCGCGCTGGTCGGGCTGACCGTCTACGACGTGGTCCAGCGCCGCCACACCCTGCTGCGCAACTTCCCGGTCATCGGGCACCTTCGCTTCCTGCTCGAAGGGATCGGCCCGGAGCTGCGCCAATACATCGTCACCGGCAACGACGAGGAGCGGCCCTTCAGCCGGGACCAGCGCAGCTGGGTGTACGCGTCGGCCAAGAAGGAGAACAACTACGTCGGGTACGGCACCGACAACGACCTCGACGCCTCTGAGGGCTACGTGATCGTGAAGCAGGCGACCTTCCCCCTGGAAGCGGCCGCCGGCGCAGGTGACGACCTGCCGTGCGCCAAGGTGCTCGGTGGCCCCCGCGGTCGACGCCTGGCGGTCCGGCCGGCGTCGGTGGTCAATGCCTCCGGCATGAGCTTCGGCTCGCTGTCCGGCCCCGCCATCGAGGCCATCAACCGGGGTTCCGCCCTGGCCGGCTGCTGGCAGAACACCGGCGAGGGCGGGCTCTCGCCGTACCACCGGCTCGGGGGCGATCTCGTCTTCCAGATCGGCACGGGCTACTTCGGTTGCCGTGACGCCACCGGACGCTTCGATCTGTCGCGGCTGCGCGACATCGTGGCCGAGAACCCCGTGCGGGCGATCGAGATCAAGCTCAGCCAGGGCGCCAAGCCGGGGCTGGGGGGCGTGCTGCCCGGGGCCAAGGTCAGCCCCGAGATCGCCGCCATCCGGGGCGTGCCGGTCGGCATCACCTGTGTCAGTCCCTCCCGCCACTCCGCCTTCTCCGACGTCGACTCGCTGCTCGACTTCGTGGAGGGGATCGCCGACGCCACCGGGCTGCCCGTCGGGATCAAGTCGGCCGTGGGGGAGAGCGGCTTCTGGGAGGTGCTGGCCGACGAGATGGCCCGGGGTGGCCGAGCCGTCGACTTCATCAACATCGACGGCGGTGAGGGAGGGACCGGGGCCGCGCCGCTCACGTTCAGCGATCACGTCTCGCTGCCCTTCCGGGTGGGCTTCGCCCGCGTGTACCGCCTCTTCGCCGAACGGGACGTGGCCGGCGACGTGGTGTTCGCCGGTGCCGGGAGGCTGGGGTTCCCAGATGCGGCACTGTTCGCCTTCGCCCTGGGCTGCGACCTCGTGAGCGTCGGTCGGGAGGCGATGATGTCCGTGGGCTGCATCCAGGCGCAGCGCTGCCACACCGGCCGGTGCCCGACGGGAGTGGCCACCCAGAACCGCTGGCTCACCCGTGGCCTCGACCCGACGCTGAAGTCGGTGCGCTTCGCCAACTACGTGGCCACCCTCCGCCACGAGCTGCTCCAGCTGTCCCTGGCCTGCGGAGTGGCGCACCCGGCGCTGGTGGGTCCCGACCGGATCGAGCTCCTCGACGGGCGTTACGGCTCCACCACGGCCCGTGAGCTCTTCGCCTACGAGCCCGGCTGGGGGGTACCCCGCCGCGCCGATCAGGTCGCGGTGTCGGCCCTCATGCGGGGTTCGTGACGTCTGCCAGACTGCGACCCCATGCCCGGGATCCCTGACGAGCTCGCCTCGCTGCGCACGAGCGACGAGGTGCTCGTCGTCGTCGATGTCGGCGGCAACATCCTGCTGCTGTCCGAACCGGCCGAGGAGTTCTTCGGCATCGGGCTCGACGACGTCGCCGGGGAGGCGATGGAGCTCCTGATGCCCGAGGAGTTCCGCTTCGGGCACCAGGCCTACCGCCGGGCCTTCTTCATGGAGCCGGTGGCCCGCCAGATGGATCCCGGCCTCGAGCCGGCGGCCGAGCGTCCGCTCGACGGCGAGAGGATCCCGATCGCCGTGCAGCTCGACCCGAGGGAGATCGACGCCGTCCGCTACGCCGTCGCTCACGTCACCCGGCGCTGACCGTCAGGTCGTCGGCTCGACCCGTCGGGCTTCGAAGCGCCGGAGGCGCAGGCTGTTGGTCACGACCAGGACGCTCGACGCCGCCATCGCCGCCCCCGCGACCATCGGGTTGAGCAGACCGGTGGCGGCCAACGGGATCGCCGCCACGTTGTAGGCGAAGGCCCAGAACAGGTTGCCCTTGATGACCGCCAACGTCCGGCGCGAGAGGCGGATGGCGTCGACGGCGGCGGTCAGGTCGCCACGGACCAGGGTGAGGTCGGAGGCCTCGAGGGCGACATCGGTGCCGGATCCCATGGCCAACCCGAGATCGGCGGCGGCCAGGGCGGCGGCGTCGTTGACTCCGTCGCCGACCATCGCCACCACCGCGCCGCCCGCCTGCAGCCGGCGGACGGCGTCGAGCTTCCCCTCGGGCATGACCCCGGCGATCACCTCGTCGATGCCCACCTCGACCCCGACGGCCCGGGCGGCGCCGAGGTTGTCGCCCGTCAGCAGGACCGGCCGGAGACCGAGCGAGCGCAGCTCGGCCACCGCCCAGCGGGAGGTGGGGCGAACCTGGTCGGCGACCACCAGCACGGCGCGGACGTGACCGTCCCAGCCGACCAGCACGGCGGTGCGCCCGAGCGCCTCGGCCTGCGCCGCAGCCTGGTCGAGAGCGGGCGGGAGCGCCATGGACCAGTCGTCGAGGAGGTCACGGCGGCCGGCCACGACGGCGCGGGAGACGGCTCCGTCGACGACGACGCCCTGCACCCCGAGGCCCGGCCGGTTGGCGAAGGACTCGACCGGCAGGAGCGGCCCACCGGCCGTGCCCGGGGGCCGCTCCGTCGCGGCGGTGCTTCCCAGCCGCTCCGTCGTGGCGGTGCTTCCGGGCCGCTCCGTCGCGGCGGTGGCCACGGCCCGCCCGATCGGGTGCTCGCTGGCCGCCTCGAGCGCCCCGGCCAGCCGGAGGGCCTCCTCGACGGTGGTGCCGGCGACGTGCACCGCGGTCAGCGCCAGGCGGCCGGTGGTGACGGTGCCGGTCTTGTCGAGGACGACCGTGTCGGCCCGCCGGGTGGATTCGAGCACCTCGGGCCCCTTGACGAGGATGCCGAGCTGGGCACCGCGGCCGGTGCCGACCAGGAGCGCCGTGGGCGTGGCCAGCCCCAAGGCGCAAGGGCAGGCGATGATCAGCACGGACACGGCGGCGGTGAAGGCGAAGGCGGTGGAGGCGCCCGACAGCAGCCAGCCGGCGAGGGTGGCGAGGGCGAGCAGGAGGACGATCGGCACGAACACGGCCGCCACCCGGTCGGCCAGCCGCTGGACCGGGGCCTTGCCGAGCTGAGCCGACTCGACCAGCCGGGTCATCTGGGCCAGCTGGGTCTCGTCGCCGACGCGGTCGGCCCGGACGACGAGTCGACCTCCGACGTTCACCGTCGCCCCGACCACGCCGTCGCCGACCCCCACCTCGACCGGCACCGACTCGCCGGTGACGAGCGAAGCGTCGACGGCCGAGGCACCGTCGACGACCACGCCGTCGGCGGCGATCTTCTCTCCCGGCCGCACGACGAACCGATCCCCGACCCGGAGCGCCCCGACGGGAACCCGGCGCTCCGTCCCGTCTTCGTCGAGGACGGCGACATCCTTCGCGCCCAGCTCGACCAGGGCCCGAAGGGCGGCGCCCGCCCGCCGCTTGGCCCGCGCCTCCAGGTAGCGCCCGGCGAGGATGAACACCGTCACGGTGGAGGCCACCTCGAAGTAGATGGCGTCGGCGGCGGCCTCACGGCTGGGCACGAGCTCGAAGGACATCTTCATGCCGATCTCGCCGGCGCGGCCGAAGAGCAGGGCGACGAGCGACCAGCCGAAGGC
>DASXLH010000201.1:0-5294 GCA_036496335.1 Acidimicrobiales bacterium | reverse complement strand
AAGCCCGACCCCGTGCCGGACGACGTGATCGCCCGGATCGTCGATGCCGGCACCCGCGCCCCCTCGCCGGGCGCGGCCGGGGCCCAGACCTGGCGCTTCCTGGTGGTGACCGACCGGGCCGTCATGGCCCAGCTCGGCGCCATCTGGCGGGCCGCCCGTGACGAGCTGCTCCAGCAGATCCCCGGTCTGTACGCCAACGAGAAGCAGGCGTCGTCCTCGCAGCACCTCCACGACCACTTCGACGAGGTGCCGCTCCTGATCCTCGGCTACGGCCCAGAGGGCATGGGGTCGAACACCGTCGTCCAGGCGCTCTGGAGCATGTGCCTGGCCGCCCGGGCCGAGGGCCTGGGCTCGACCTACACGACGTTGCTGACGCGGGTGGCCGACCAGGTCGACGCCGTGCTGGGCGTGCCGGCAGATTCGGGCGTGCGCCTCTACGCCGCGCTGCCCATCGGCTCCCCGCTGGGCCGCTGGGGGGTGGCGCCCCGCCAACCGGCGAACGAGGTGACCTTCGCCGACCGGTGGGGCGTGCCGCCGACGTGGGAACCCCCGACTCCGCCCGCCACCGGCTGAGGGGCACGGCCCGCACGTTCCGGCCGTGCCCGCATCGTTCGTAGCAGCGCCGCACGCCTCGTACCTGCTTGCGCACGTTTCGTAGTGGACAAACTTCCCTCCGTGGCGCAGTGTGGGCGTGTGGGGGTGGCCGCCGCCCCCAAGGGGGAGGAAACCCATGCCCAAGCGCGCCGCTGCCCAGGCCAAGCCGCCGGAGGCCTCCTCGCCGCCGGACCCGTCGTCGAGGGTGCTCACCGCTCGCCAGGCCACGCACCTCGCCAGCGTGTCGGGCGTGGACGTCGAGAGCCTCGCCGGCAAGACCCACGGCGACCTCGAGGACATCCTCCGGCACCGG
This sequence comes from Acidimicrobiales bacterium, assembly GCA_036496335.1. Classification (GTDB taxonomy): domain Bacteria; phylum Actinomycetota; class Acidimicrobiia; order Acidimicrobiales; family CADCSY01; genus JAEKLB01. The sequence goes on along the minus strand of DASXLH010000201.1, from coordinate 4,387 downwards.
ATCGACCCGCTGCTCCTCTTCTACCGGAAGGTCTGCGGCCGGGTGGTGCGCTGGAACCCGGCCACCCACCTCTACGAGGGTGTCCCCAACGCCACCGTCACGGTGGAAGACACGGACTGCTGGTTCCTCGGCTTCTTCCCGGTCGAGAACCCGTGGTGGTGGCTGTGGCCGTTCCACTGCTCGCGCGAGGACATCGCCAGCGTGCGGACCGACGAGTGCGGCAACTTCTGCGTCCTGGTCCCCCGCTGGGACATCGACCGGGTCCTCCGGCTCCGCAAGGAGCGGGTCTGCTACCCCGAGATCGTCCGTCCCTCCCTCGGCGACCTCATCGAGCGCCTCGCTCCCCACGTCCAGCTACCCAAGCGACCGCCGATCGGACCCGATCCCGGCCCGATCGAGCTGCTCCCCTTCATCGGTCGTGACCGCGTGCAGGCGCTCCTGCGCCAGTTCACCGGCGAGGCGGCCGCCACCCAGCTGGCCGCCGGCCTGAGCGAGCGCCGCTTCGGCGCGTCGACCGGGGCCGCCACCCGGATGCTCGACCAACCCGCCTTCCCGCAGACGCTGCCCCCGCCGCTGCCGGAGGAGCTGGCCGAGAAGCTGGCCCACCTCGCCGGCCGGCACGGCCTCGACGAGAAGGTGCACGAGAGCATCCTCCCGCACCAGTTCGTCGGCCCCTTCCTGCGCTGCCACGACGTGCTGGTGGCCGAGTGGGAGCCGATTATCGACGTCCCGGACATCACCTTCCGGGTGACCCAGGACATCGACTTCGACGGCGACGAGGAGCTCATCTACTCCGAGGGCTACTTCGACGTCCGCTGGGACGCCGGCGACATCCCCGACGTGACGTTGGTGGCATCGCCGTCGGCTCTCTCGGTCCCCCGCTGCGACGGTCCCGGCGAGGGCCGCGCCTGCACGGACAAGCCGGAGATCTACCAGGTCGGCTATCTCACCCTCGAGGACCCGAGCTACCACGACCCGGTCACCGGGTTCGCCCAGCGGCCCAACCGGCCCCACCCACTCGGCCTGTCGAGCTCGCCGCCGACCAGCCCGTCACAGGCGCCCTACCGGGGGAGCCTCGCCGTGCACGCCTGCCACCGCCTGCCAGGCGGGGTCTACTACCGCGTGCTGTACAGCTACGAGGGGGGCTCCGAGCAACCCTTCGTCGGGCTCTCGTGGTACGCCGGCAACCGGCCGCCCTTCACGCCCCCGCCGGTCACCCTCTTCGCGCCGGATGCGCAGGGGTGGTACCCAATCCAGCCCGAGGCGCAGCTCACGATGCCCGACTGGGTGCTCGAGTGGCCGACCACCAGCTACGCCGACGGCAGGTACGAGCTGCGGGTGGAGGTCGCCGACGGGTCCAAGAACTCGATCGCGTTCAGCGACCCGATGGCCTTCGCGGTCGACAACCAGGTGCCGTCCATCCTCGTGAACACCTTCTCGTGGACGGGCCCGGTGAGCGGCTCGCAGAACCTCCTCGGGCCGTGCCCGGTCGTGCACCGCAAGGCCGGGGAGTCGGGCACCATCACCGTCAACTGGACGGCCTCGGCGCCTCACTTCCGCAACGTGGTGGTGGCCGCGGGCGGGTGCGGCGAGGGCGATCCGACGCGAACGGGCCCGGTGTCGGACTACGACCACTGGTACACGGGCTTCGCCGACAACGCCGCCACCCGGATCTCGACGTTCTCGCTGCCGGGAGGTCTCGGCGGGCTGCCCGACGGGGTGTACGACTTCGTGGTGACGGCCTACAGCCGCCACTTCACGCCCGACGACTCGGGCGCCACCATCCTCGACTGGTTCGTCGACCAGGGCTGGCCCTACAGCCAGGTGAATCTGCTCGTGGCCGTCGTCACCGACCCCTGAGCTTCCCGCTCGCCCCAGAGGGAAGGGCGCCGTCCTCCAGCGGCCGCCCTTCCCTCCGGTCGCGCTCGTCGGCTCCGCAGTGGCTGGACGCACGCCGTCCGGCACGATGAGGTCTGCTACGCAACAGGCACGTGCGGTTGACGGAGGAGCGCAGATGAAGTTCATGGTCGAGTTCCCGCTCGGTCTCGACGACCAGGGCGAGCCCTGGTCGAAGCCGGCCAACATCGTGGCGGTGGCCCAGGCGCTCGAGGCGGCCGGCGTCGACGCCATCGCCTTCACCGACCATCCCGCTCCGTCGAAGAAGTGGATGGAGAACGGCGGCCACGCCACCATCGACCCCTTCGTCGGGCTCGGCTTCTGCGCCGCCGTCACCACGAAGCTGCGCCTCATGACGGCCCTCACAGTGGTGCCGTACCGCAACCCGCTGCTCATGGCGAAGTCGATGACGGCGGTGGACGTGGTCTCCGGCGGTCGGGCCAGCTTCATCCTCGGCACCGGCTACCTGCGATCGGAGTTCCTGGCTCTCGGGGTCGAGTTCGAGGAGCGCAACGCCCTCTTCGACGAGGCCATCGAGGTGGCCAAGGGCATCTGGTCGGATGACGACTTCCACTACGAGGGCAAGCACTTCACCGCCATCGGCCAGACCATGTTCCCGAACGCCGTCCAGAAGCCGCATCCGCCGCTGTGGCTGGGTGGCAACGCCAAGGTGGTGCGGGACCGCGTGGCCCGCTGGGGCGAGGGATGGGCGCCGATGCTCGGCGGCGGCGTGCTGACCCGCACGGCCCGCACGTCGGCCATCACCACCGACGAGGACTTCGCCATCGCCATCGAGGACCTGGGCGAGCGACTGGAGAGCTACGGCCGGAGCCTGGCCGACATCGACATCTCCGGCTCCATCACCGCCACCCGGGTGGGACTCAGCGACCCGGCCGCCTACCTCGACGGCCTCGGGCAGCTGGCCTCGCTCGGCGTCACCTGGACCCACGCCCCGGTGATGCGGGGCAACCTTGGCGCCGCCCTCGACGCCATCGCCCAGTTCGGCGAGGAGATCAAGCCGAAGGTGGGCTGACCTCCGCGCCGGTCACCACTCGTCCCAGTGGACGATCTCGTCGGTGGCGACCCGGGGTCCGGGGCGGAACTCGGTGCCGACGGTGTAGGCGATCGGGAACAGGCCGCCCTGGGTGCAGCGCTCGAAGGGGATGCCGAGGATCTCGGCCACCTCGGCCTCGTGGCGGAGGTGCATCGAGGTCCACGCCGTCCCCAGGCCGCGCTCACGGGCGGCCAACATGAAGCTCCACGCCGCCGGGAGCAGCGACCCCCAGTAGCCGGCCTGATTGCCCGGCCCCCCTGCCTCGGGGCGGCCCCAGGAGCACGGGAGGAGCATCACCGGCACCTCGGCGAAGTGGTCGGCGAGGTGGCGGGCCGACTCGTAGACCCGCTGAGAGGCGTCGTCGCGGACCATGGCGTCGGCCGTGTAGGTGGCGTCGAACACCGTCCGGTAGATGTCGGCGATGGCGGTCTTCTTGGCCTGGTCGGTGACGAAGACCCAGTGCCAGCGTTGGCTGTTGGACCCCGACGGTGCCTGCACGGCCAGCTCGACGCACTCGAGGAGGACCTCCCGCTCGACCGGCCGGGTCAGATCGAGCCGCTTGCGGACGGCGCGGGTCGTGGACAGGAGCTCGTCGGCGGAGAGGTTCAGGAGCATGCGCCGATCGTGGCACACGGCCCCTGGAGCTGCGGCGGCCGTCAGCCGCCGAAGGTCGGGATGTCGAGCCGGCCGGTGCGCTTGAGGAAGCGCCAGCGGCCGTTCTCGCGGATGAGCCGGTCGAAGTGGCGGCCCATCAGGGTCACGTACGGCTTGCCGGCTTCGTCCTTCTCGATCACCGTCCACATCACCTGGCAGCGGGCGGTGTCGCCGTCGAGCTGGATGCGGGGGCTGCTGACGATGTGGAAGGCGTTGCCGACCTTGCCCTCCACCACCTTGGTGATGAGCGGGACGATCTCGTCGTGGCCCTTGGCCCGGGTGCCCGGCCCGAGGACGATCTCGCCCTCCTCGGCGAAGAGGCCGGCGTAGGCCTCGGCGTCGCCAGCGTCGAGGAACTCGATGTAGTCGATGAAGAGCTGGTTGATCTCCACCAGGTCCTCGAGTCGCTGCATCCTCGCCTCGAGTGCGTCGCCCATCGCCTGCCTCCCCGGTCGTCGGCCTCGCCGTCGAAGCCGTCCCCTCGTTGGTGGGCAGAGCTTGGTGCACCGGGCGGACGCGTGCCGGCCCCACCGTCCAGGCGTCGCCGGGCCGTCGACCGGGTCACGAAAGTAGGGTGCCGACCAGGCAAGACGTGGCGACCTTCGACCGTGGGGCGCCTGGAGATCCCGTCCGGGGAGAGACTCCCGTCCGGGGAGACAAGGGAGCGACCGTGGAGTTCATCGAGTACGACGTCGTCGACAACGTGGGCGTGATCACGCTCAACCGGCCGGAGAAGGCCAACGCCCAGCACCGTCCCCTGCTCGTCGAGCTGGACGAGGCCTG
>DASXLH010000200.1:0-3081 GCA_036496335.1 Acidimicrobiales bacterium | reverse complement strand
GATGCCAACCGGGCCGTCCGGAGCGACTCGTGGAAGCGCATGGCCAGCACGTCGCCCATGCCCTCGAGATCGTCGAGCCCGATGTTGAGCTGGACGTTGCCGAAGCGGTCGACCCAGAGCACCTCGGCCTCCAGCCGGTCGCCACGGCGTTCGGCCACGGGGAGCACCCCGGGGAGGAGGGAGAAGACGTCGACATCGGCGCCCAGCTCCTCGAACGCCCCGCCGTTGGCGAGGTGGGCAGCGGCCGGACCGAAGATGTCGCGGGCACCGAACGTGACACCCGGCGCGGTGAGGCGCAGGTCCTGGTTGGTGATGGCGACGGCTCGCTCCGCGCCCCCGAGCATGGCGACCGCCGATGCCAGCAATCCGTTGTCGGGACCCACGAACACCATCTCGCCACCGGCGACCTCGATCGCCACCGCCCGGCGCTCGGTGCCGACGCCCGGATCGACCACGGCCAGCACCACCCCGGCCGGCAGGTACTGGACCGCCCGGGCCAGGGCGAGGCCGCCGGCACGCACGTCGAAGCTCGGGATCCCATGGGTCACGTCGATGACCGTGGCGTGGGGCGCCAGGCCCCGAAGGACCCCCTTGACGACGCCCACGAGCTCGTCGTCGGTGCCGAAGTCCGAGAGGAAGGAGATGGTGTCGTACCGGGGAGTCACGTCGCTCCTGATCGGGGGACGGCGACCCTACCGGCGCAGCCGCGGGGCGGGCCCCTCAGCCCGCCTGGGTGAAGCCCGCCGCCAGGTACCGGTCGACATCGTCTTCCGGCACCCGGTAGGACTTGCCGACCCGCAGCGCCTTGAGGTCACCGGCCTTGATGAGTCGGTACACGGTCATCGACGACACCCGAAGGATGTCGGCCACTTCGGCCACGGTCAGGAACCGGGCGCGCTGCTGATCCATCGTTCTCCTCCGCTCCGGCACGAACGTTAGGCCGCCGAGGCTCATGGGGAAAGAGGGGCGCCTGAGGAAGTCGACGAACGGCGTTCAGCCCCCGAGCTGGCGGGAGCGCTCGCTGGCCGCGGCCACCGCCTCGATGAAGGCGCTGCGGACGCCGGCCGCCTCGAGGGCCCGCAGCCCGGCGGCGGTGGTGCCGCCCGGCGAGGTCACCTGGGCCCGGAGGACCTCGGCCGTCTCCCCCGACTCCACCAGCAGGCGGGCCGAGCCGAGCAGGGTGGCGGCGGTCAGCTGCACGCTCACGTCCCGGGGCAGCCCGGCCAGCACACCGCCCTCGATCAGGGCCTCGGCCACCAGGAACACGTAGGCCGGGCCGGAGCCGGAGAGCCCGGTGACGGCGTCGAGGAGACGCTCGGGGACGTCGACCACCTCGCCCACCGCCCCCAGCACCGCGCGGGCCCACGCCAGGTCGTCCGGGCCGGCATTGGTGCCGGGCGCGATGGCGCTGGCCCCGGCCCCGACGAGGGCGGCCGTGTTGGGCATGGCTCGGACCACCACCGAGCCGGCCGGCAGGGCCCCCTCCAGCGTCGCCAGCGTGACGCCGGCGGCGATCGACAGGACCCGGGAGCTGCGCAACCCGCTGCAGGCCGCCACCACGTCGGCGGGCTTCACCGCCAGCACGGCGCTGGCCGCCGGAACCGGCGCGGCCTCGACGGTCACGCCCGGATACCGCTCGGTGAGCTCGGCCCGTCGGGCCGGCACCGGTTCGACGACGGCGAGCGCGTCGGGCTCGGCGAATCCTGCTCCGAGGAGGCCGCCGAGCAGCGCCTCGCCCATCCGTCCGCCTCCGACGATCACCAGCTCCATGCCCGCAGGGTAGGAGCCGGCGGGGGTCAGCCCAGGCAGCTCCGGGGGTTGCTGGGCACGCCGCCGTAGCGCGTCTCGAAGTGGACGTGGGGGCCGGTGGCGTCGCCGGTGGTGCCGATGGCGCCGATCACCTGTCCCTGCTGCACCTGCTGGCCCTCGCTGGTGCCGAAGCGGCTCATGTGGGCGTAGAGGGTCGTCAGGTTGCCGCCGTTGTTGATGATGACGGTGTTGCCGTAGCCGCTCTCCTGGCCGACGAAGATCACGGTGCCGGCCTTGGCGGCCCAGATCGGCGTGCCGGTGGGCGCGGCCACGTCGATGCCGGCGTGGAGGCGGCCCCAGCGCATGCCGAACTCCGAGGTGACCGACCCCTTGGCGGGCCAGATGCAGCCGGTCGAGGTGGCGGTGGAGTTGCCGCCGACGACGGCCGGCACCCGGGCGCTGATGATCTTCGTCAGGTCGGCCTCGGCCTTGGATTCGGCGTCGATCTCCTTGAGCACACCCTGCTTGCGGTCCTCGACCGCGGCCGCCAGCTTCTGCTTCTCGGCCTGGGCCTGCTTGAGGTCGGACAGGCGCTGCTCGGCCTGGCGGCGGCGCTCGAGGGTGCGGGCGTTGGCGGCTTCCACCGCCTTCTGCTCGGCCATGAGGTCTTCCTTGGCCGCGCCGAGCTGGTCGAGCAGGTCGGCGTCCTTGGCTGCCACCGTGTCGAGGAGGGTCTGCCGGCTGGCCGTGGCGGCCAGGTCGTCGGTGCCGACCAGGTCACCGCCCACGTCGGTGCGGGGGGCCATGTACTGGTCGACGGCTCGCCCCACCAGGGTCTTGGTCATGGTCTCGACGCGGGCCTGGGTGTCCGCCACGGCCTGCTGGGCCTGGACGAGCTCGGCCTCCGACGCGGCCGAGGCCTGGCGAGCCGCCTCGGCGTCGGCCGCGGCTCCCTGCACGTCGTCGTCCAGCGCCTTGGCCGCGTCGACCAGCTGGTCCTCGCTGGCGGTGAGCGTGTCGAGCTGACGGGCCAGCTGCGCCTTCTTCGCCCGGACGGCGTTGCGCTGCGCCTGCGGGTCAGCCGTGGCGCCGACCGCGTTCGGCACGAGGGTGCCGATGAGGCCGAGCACGGCCACCGTCCCGACCGCGAGGAGGCGGAGTCGAGCTGACATCTGGTCCGAGCATCTCCGTGCGTCGTCGAAGGGGGCCACCGGCGCGGTGATCTGGCATCTCCGCCCGGTAGGAGAACCGTAACACGACCGTCATCGGAGCGGTTGTTCGGGCCAGGCTCAGACGGCCGGTGAGAAGGGTCGGGCCGGCCCGCACTTCCCC
>DASXLH010000199.1:0-9050 GCA_036496335.1 Acidimicrobiales bacterium | reverse complement strand
GTCGACCCATGACGGAGTCGGCGATGCGAACCGAGCACGACACCATGGGGGAGGTCCTCGTCCCGGCCGATGCACGCTGGGGGGCCCAGACCCAGCGGGCCGTCGAGAACTTCCCGGTGTCGGGGCAACGGGTGGACCCCGCCCTCATCCGGGCATTGGCCGCCATCAAGGGCGCCGCCGCCCGGGCCAACGGCCGCCTCCGGTTGATCGAGCGCCCGGTGGCCGAGGCGATCGCTGGCGGCGCCGACGAGGTGGCTGCCGGCAAGTGGGCCGACCAGTTCCCGATCGACGTCTTCCAGACGGGGTCGGGCACCTCCACCAACATGAACATGAACGAGGTGCTGGCGGCGCTGGCCACCGAACGGCTCGGGCGGGCGGTGCATCCGAACGACGAGGTCAACGCCAGCCAGTCCTCGAACGACGTCTTCCCGTCGGCCATCCACGTCGCCGCCGCCGGACTGGTGGTCGACGACCTCGTGCCGGCGTTGCAGCACCTCGCCGCCGCGCTTCGCCGCCGCCAGCGCCGATTCGCCAAGGTGGTCAAGGCCGGTCGCACCCACCTCATGGATGCCACCCCCGTGACCCTCGGCCAGGAGCTCGGCGGCTACGCCCGGGCGGTCGAGCTCGGCGTCGAACGGCTGACGGACGTGCTCCCCCGTCTCGGCGAGCTGCCCCTCGGTGGCACGGCCGTCGGCACGGGGCTCAACGCCCCCAAGCGCTTCGCCCCGACGGTGATCGCCGACCTCGCCGAGCGACTCGGCCTGCCGCTGACGGAAGCCGGTGACCACTTCGAGGCCCAGGGTGGCCGCGACAGCCTCGTGGAGACCTCCGGGGTGACCCGCACGATCGCGGTCTCGCTCTACAAGTGCGCCACGGACCTCCGCTGGATGAACTCCGGTCCCCACGCCGGCCTGGCGGAGATCCACCTGCCCGACCTCCAGCCCGGCTCGTCGATCATGCCGGGCAAGGTCAACCCGGTCGTGCCCGAGGCCGTCAGCCAGGTGGTGGCGCAGGTGATCGGCAACGACGCCGCCATCGGCTTCGCCGGAGCGGCCGGGAACTTCGAGCTCAACGTGATGCTGCCGGTGCTCGGCCGGAACCTGCTCGAGTCGCTCCGCCTGCTCGCCTCGGTCAGCCGTCTGCTCGCCGATCGGTGCATCGACGGGATCGAAGCCGACGTCGACCGGATGCGCGGGTTCGCCGAAGCCAGCCCGGCGGTGGTGACGGGCCTCAACCGGGTCATCGGCTACGAGCGGGCCGCGGCCGTCGTGAAGGAGGCCGCCGCCAGTGGGCGCTCGATCCGCGACGTGGTGCTGGCCCAGGGCCTCGTCGCCGAGGCCGAGCTCGACCGCGCGCTCGACGTGTTGGCGCTCACGCGCGGTGGCGTGCCGTCGTGACCGGTTGGCGGGCCGAGCCTCGGACATGAGGCTCGTCAGGTCGGCTGCCAGATCATCAGGATCAGCAGCACCGCGAAGGCCAGGTGCAGGATGCCGCCGTTCCGGGCCGCCGCCTTCGACCGGGTCCCCATCTCCGCCACCTGCGGGGGCGGCCCGCCCGTCGCCGACCCGGGCGGAGGGCCGGCGGCCAGCTGGTGGGCCAGCTCGTCCATCTTCTTGAGGTTTGGCACGTGGACCAGGGCGGCGAAGACGATGGCGACCAGGTAGACGCCGAGCGCCAGCTGGGCCCACATCTCGTCCAGCCGGCCGCCGGCGATGGCCAGGACGAACCCGAAGGCCCCGGCGGCGTAGATGGCGTAGGTGGTGAAGTAGGTCGAGTAGCGGGTGGCGAACTCGGAGAGGGCCAGGCCCCCCTCGCCCGGCCGCCGCCCGGCCTGGCTGCCCATGACCGGCCAGACGAAGGTCGACCCGAAGCCGATGATCACGAACAGGAGATGGCCGAGCAGCAGCACGCGATAGCCGAACTGGTTCGGATACAGCGTGGCGAAAACGGCGTTCATCGGGGCGGACACGGTCGAGAACGTACCTGGCGACCTCTGACGGTCGGGGGATCAGAAGGTCAGCCGACGGCAGGCGTACCCGCGAACGCGACGGGGTCGTCGAGGTCGGGGATCAAGGGTCGGCTCCAGCTCATCGCCGTGGACAGCCGGTCGGTGACCTCCCGCCACGTCGCCGGGTTCCATCCCTCGGCGCAGCCGGCCACGCTCAGGTCCTGACGGATGTGCACGAGGGCCGGCAGGCGCTCGAGTCCGAGGCCCGCCACCAAGGTCCGATCCGGATCCGCGAAGGTCAGGAACTCCTCGGCGTAGGGGCCGAGGAAGTCACGGGCCTCGGCCGCCGAACAGGTCACGGTGATCCCGACACGGCAGTCGGCATCCTCGTAGACACGGAAGATCCGCATCACGGTCGGCAGCAGCCACGCGCTCTCGGCCGTGTACGGGTCGAGGACGGCGGTCACCAGATGGAACGTGGTCAACCACGCCCGTAGCGGCCTGGCCTTCCCCTGCAACGGGGCCATGTCCAGTTCGCCGGACACCTCGTCGATCACGGCGGCGCAAGTTACAGCACCTCTGGCGCAGCTCCGCGTTGCTGATGCGCGGCTCCGCTCCGCTGCGCAGCTGGGCGTGCACGCAGCCGTACCTGTCGGAGCGGCGGCTCCGGCTGGCGCCTGCGCAGCTTCTCCGATGCGCGGCTCCGCTTTCTGGCGCTTGGTCCGAGGGTGGTGACGGCCCGATCTCGAACCGGGTGCCTGAGAGGCCCGGTTCGGGCTTCTGAGGCACCCAGTTCGGGGGTGGGGGTGGGGACGGGGGGACTCGGGGGGTGGTGGGCGCTACCGTCCGAGCCGATGCATCCCATCGAGCGTCTGCGGTACGTGGCCCGGGTGGGCGGCGTCGACCAGGGTGAGCTGGTCCGGGAGGCGTCGGGCGCCCTCGGTGGGTTCGGCGACGACATCGGTGGCCTGATCGTCTCGTGCCGCCGCCTGCTCGACCGGCATCCGACGGCCGGCGCCCTCTGGACGCTGTCGGCCCGGTTGCTCTCCACCGGTGATCTCGCCGGCGAAGCCTGGCGGTTCTCGGAGGAGGTCGACGGCGACCCGACGGTCGGTCACATCGCCCGGCTCCTCCCCGACGAGGCTCGGGTGTGCGTGGTCGGTTGGCCCGAGCTGACGGCGCTGGCCCTGCCCCGCCGAGGCGACATCGAGGTCCTGTGCGTCGATGCGAGCGGCGATGGCAGCGCGCTCGCCCGTCGCCTCCGGGGAGCCGACGTGGTCGCCGTCGACGTGCCCGACGCCGGTGCGGCCGCCGCCGCCACGCACAGCGACTTGGTGCTGCTGGAGGCCAATTGCGCCGGCCCCGACGGCTTCATCTCACCGAGCGGCTCCCTGGCGGTCGCGGCGACCGCCCACCATGCCGGCGTCCCGGTGTGGGTCGTCGCGGGCGCGGGTCGATGTCTCCCACAGCGGCTCTGGCAGGTGGCCTGTGACCGTCTGGCCCGCGACGCGGCCTGGGAAGCACCGGAGGAGGTCGTCCCGCTCGACCTGGCGGAGCGGATGATCGGGCCGAAGGGCGGCGGACCGGCCACCGACCTGGCGACCCGGGCCGACTGCGCGCCGGTCCCCGAGCTGCTCGAGACCAGGTGACCGGAAGGCCCTGATGTCACGCACCGGTGGGGCGAGGGGACGACGTTCGACGCGCACGACGACGGAGCCCGGTCGTGCCGGCTGACACGGACGATCCGGTCACCTGCTATCTCGAGCTCGGCCTTGCCCTAGGCCGCCACGTCGACGGAATGGTCGACGCCTACTTCGGCCCACCCGAGCTGGCCGAGCGGGCGGCGGCCGGTCCGCCCCGGCCACCCGGCGAGATCGAAGCCGACCTGCGCAGGCTGATCGCCGACCTCGATGGCGGCGCCGCGCTCGAGCCGGCCCGGCGCCACTGGCTGCGGGCCCAGGTGCTCGGGCTCCGGACCACGGCGGCGCGGCTGGCCGGGGAGCCGATCGGCTACGCCGACGAGGTCGAGGCCTGCTACGGAGTTCGGCCCTCGATGGTCGACGAGGAGACGTTCGCGTCAGCGCACCGCGCCCTCGATGAGGCGCTGCCCGGCTCCGGTCCGGTCCGAGATCGCCTGATCGGGTGGCGCGAGGCCCAGGCCGTACCGGTCGACAGGCTCAAGGCGGCGGTGCGGTCGATCGCCGAAGATCTGCGCGAGCGCACGGCGAGCCGCTTCGGGCTCCCCGAGGGCGAGCAGGTCGAGTTCGAGCTGGTGACCGACCAGCCCTGGTCGGGGTTCAACTACTACCTGGGCGGCCTCCGTTCCCGGGTGGCCATCAACACCGACCTACCGGTCCTCGCCACCGGCCTGGCCCACCTGGTGGCCCACGAGGCCTATCCGGGTCACCACACCGAGCACACCCGCAAGGAGGTCGGCCTGGTGCGCCGACGGGGTCAGCTCGAGGAGACGATCTTCCTTGTCGGCACCCCGCAGTGCCTGCTGGCCGAGGGGCTCGCCGACCTCGCTGTCGAGGTGGCGATCTCCCCTGATCCGCACGAACAGGCGGCGGTCACCGCTGAGCACCTGCGTCCGCTGGGCGTCCACTTCGACGCGGACGTCGCCGGCGTGGTCGCCACCGCCGGTGACGGACTCCTGGGTGTCCGCGGCAACGTCGGCCTTCTCCTCCACGAAGAAGGTCTCGACCCCGACGAGGTCGCCGACTACGCGGCCCGCTGGAGCCTCCTCCCGCCGGCCCGGGCCAGGAAGGCCGTCGCGTTCCAGACCGATCCCACCTGGCGGGCCTACGTCACGTGCTACGTGGAGGGACTCCCGTTGTGCCGTGGCTACGTCGCCGGCGACCCGGCCCGGTTCGAGCGGCTGCTCACCGAGCAGCTCACCCCCGACCAGCTGGCGCGCTCCGTCCCACCGGCCGATCCGCCGGCGTGAGCGACGATCGGCCTGCGGCCGAGACGGGCACGTACGTCGCCTTCGACCGGGAGGCGTGGGCGGCCCTTCGGGCCAGCACCCCGCTCACCTTGACCGAGGACGACCTGGCGGGGCTGCGTGGCATCGACGACGCGCTCGACCTCGACGAAGTGGTCGACGTCTACCTGCCGCTCTCACGCCTGCTCAACCTCAACGTCACAGCCAGCCGTGCCCTCGAACGCGTGACCGACACCTTCCTCGGTCGCCCGGCGGGGAAGGTCCCTTACCTGATCGGCGTCGCCGGCAGCGTCGCCGTCGGCAAGAGCACGACGTCCCGCATCCTGCAGGCCCTCCTGGCCCGCTGGCCCGATCATCCCCGGGTGGAGATCGTCACCACCGACGGCTTCCTCTACCCGAACGCCACCCTCGTCGAGCGGGGGATCATGGAGCGCAAGGGCTTCCCGGAGAGCTACGACACCGAGCGCCTTGTTCGCTTCGTCGCCGACCTCAAGGCCGGCGAGCCCGAGGTGCGGGCGCCGCTTTACGCCCACGACGCCTACGACATCGTCCCGGGTGAGTGGCAGGTGGTGGCGGGCGCCGACGTCGTCATCGTCGAGGGTCTCAACATCCTCCAGGTCACGCCCAGGGCGGGGGAGGGCGGCTCCGTCTTCCCGTCGGACTTCCTCGACTTCTCCATCTACGTCGACGCCGCCGAGCACCACATCCTCGACTGGTACGCCACCCGGTTCCTCCGTCTGAAGGAGCTGGCGCTGGCCAGCGAGGACTCCTACTTCCACGAGTTCGCCCACGTCGACGACGCCATGGCGCGCAGCATCGCCCTCGACGTCTGGGCTCGCATCAACCACCCCAACCTGGTCGATCACATCCGGCCCACCCGCGACCGGGCCAGCCTCGTGTTGACCAAGGGAGCCGACCATCGGGTCACGTCCGTGCTCCTACGGCGGCGCTGACCCCCATCTGGTCGTCAGTCGAGGGCCAGCTCCCAGTCCTGCCAGCTCACCACCGGGCGGAATCCCATGGCGTCGTTGATCGAGAGCATGGGGGCGTTGACGGAGGCGTTCCAGGTCTCGATGACCTCGACCTCGGGCCGCTCGTCGAGCAGCCGGAGGGCGTTCGTGGCCTTGATCCACCGCCCGAGGCCCTTGTCGCGGTGAAGCGGGTCCACGGCGGTGTCGCCCTGTTCGGCCAGCCAGGGCCGATACGGGAGGAAGCCGAGCTCCGTGTAGGCGACGAGCTGGCCGCTGCCGTCGTGGCGGACGCACACCGTCCAGCCCACGCCGCCCTTCTGGCGGAACGCCTCCTCGCCCTCGTGCACCATCTGGGCCGTGACGGTCGGCATCTCCCAGGCGTCGGTGTGGGGGGCGGTGTTCATGACGCCCGTGAGCTTGGCGAAGCCGTCCACCAGGTCGTCCGGACAGCGTCCGTCGAAGGCGACCAGCGAGTACCCGTCGGCTCGCTCGGCGGCCCTCACCACCCACGCCTCGAGGAGGGAGCGGTCGATCCCGGCCACCACCGTGCGGTTCTGGTGCTCGATCAGGCCGGCCCTGGCCCCGACCCGCTCGGCCAGGCCACCGCTGCCGGGATGCCCGACAGGCCCGGCTCCGGCCAGGACGGTGCGGCCGTCCAGCCGGCTGGCGGCGGCGGCGAGGTCGAGCAGGCGACGGCCCACCCCCCGGCGCCGGTGGTCAGGCGCCACGACGAGCTCGTCGAGCGACGCATACCGGCGGTCAGAGTCCGGACCGTGCGTCAGCCTGGCCATGCCGACCGGGACACCGTCCTCGACGGCCAGTGCCAGGCGGACCTCGACGTCGGAGCGGTGATGGGCAAGTTCGGCAGCCAGCTCGGCGGCCGGGTAGGGGCGCTCGCCGGGGATCACCTCGGCGAGGAAGGCACTGACCAGTCCGGCGGCACCCTCCAGCTCGATGGAGGTCGGATGCTCGATCCACCCGATCTCGAGACTTCGGGTGCTGTCCATCGGCCCTGTGTAGCCCCGTAGGGTCAGCGGCCGTGGCTGATTTCTCGCCGCTGCTCGAGTGGTGGGCCACCGAGGGCCGCGACCTCCCGTGGCGGCGGACCCGGGACCCTTGGGCCGTCCTGGTCAGCGAGCTCATGCTCCAGCAGACCCAGGTGCCCCGGGTGGTCGACCGGTGGCGGCCGTTCCTCGACCGGTTCCCCGAGCCCGCTACCTGCGCGGCGGCGCCGCCGGGGGACGTCGTGGCGGCCTGGCGGGGCCTCGGCTACAACCGCCGAGCGATCAACCTCCACCGCGCCGCCACCGACGTGGTGGCGCGCCACGACGGTCGGATCCCCGACGACCTCGATGCCCTCCTGGCGCTACCGGGCATCGGCCCGTACACGGCTCGGGCCGTGCTGGTGTTCGCCTACGGGCGCGACCTCGGGCTGGTCGACACGAACGCCGGGCGCTTCCTGGCCCGGGCCGGCTCGGGCCAGGCCCTCGGTCGTCGCTCGGCGCAGGATCTGGCCGACGGCCTGGTCCCGCCCGGACAGGGTTGGGCCTGGGGGCAGGCCGTGTTCGACCTGGGCGCGCTGGTCTGCACCCGGGCCCGCCCGGCCTGCGGCCGCTGCCCGGTGGCGACGAGTTGCGCGTGGAACCTCGCCGGGCGACCCGAGCCGGATCCGGTGGTCGGCTCGGCCGGCATCAGCACGCCGCAGTCCAGGTTCGAGGGCTCCGACCGGCAGGGTCGCGGCCGACTGGTCGATGCCTTGCGGCACGGTCCCGTCGCCCTCACCGACCTGGCCATGGTGGCCGGGTGGCCCGGCGATGACCTCCGGGCCGATCGGGTTGGCGACGGCTTGGTTTCCGACGGATTAGCTGTGCGTGACCACTGTCACTTGCGGCTGCCCTGACCTCTCTGTCCAATGGAGCGCCGCATCGTCGGGGGTGGAGCCGGAGTGAGGGTCACGTTCTGGGGAGTGCGGGGATCCACCCCATGCGCCTCCGACCACAACCGCAGGTACGGCGGCAACACGTCGTGCGTGGTGGTCGAATCCGCCGGCCAGGTGCCGATCATCCTCGACCTCGGCACGGGCCTCCGCCGCTTCGGTGAGACCCAACCTCACGACGGCAGCTTTCGTGGCACGGCGCTCGTCAGCCACCTTCACTGGGACCACGTGCAGGGTCTGCCCTTCTTCACACCTGTCCTCAAGCCGGGCGCCCAGCTAAACGTGTACGGGCCGGCGCAGGAGCACGGCACGCTCGACGAGGCGGTCCGTTCGTTCCTCGCTCCGCCCTACTTCCCGGTCACGATCGACGACCTCCCCGGCGAGATCCGCTTTCACGAGCTCGAGGGCGAGCTCGAGATCGGCTCTGCCCGGGTCCTCGCCCGCCAGGTGCCGCACATCGGCATCACCAACGGCTACCGCATCGAGTGCGACGGCGTCTCCGTCGCCTACGTGAGCGACCATCAGTCGCCCGACGTGGGTGACGGCGAAGGCGACACCATCGACGAAGCGGTGCTCGAGCTGTGTGAAGGCGTCGACCTGCTCATCCACGACGCGCAGTACTGGCCCAAGGAATGGGACCAGAAGCGCACGTGGGGTCACTGCTCCGTCGACTACGCGGTAGGGGTGGCGGCCAAGTCCGGAGCCAAGCGCCTGGCGCTGTTCCACCACGACCCGTCCCACGCCGACGGCGAGGTCGACGCCATCCTCAGCCGGGCCCGCAAGCACGCCGGTTCCCGCGTGAGCGAGGTCATCGCCGCCCACGAGGACCTGACCATCTCCTTCGACTGACCGTCCGTCGGGCGGCCGCGAGCCACGTCGCTCAGGGACTCCGGGCCGGACCCGCTCACCCGGTCGGGAGGAGGGTTGTCGGACGGGAAGCTCGAGTTGGCCCGGTGGTCGGGCGGTGCAGGTGCCCTAGGCGATTCGTGCGGCCGCTCCATCGAGGATGACCGCGCGCCCATCCGTGAGCGCCTGGAACGGCAGGTGGGCGGCGAGTAGGTGCTCGACGGCCCGAACTGCGGCGTCATCGTCTCGGGTGGATATCTCACCGGTCGGGTCCGGCTCGGTCGCGGTTGGCGGCGATGTGGATGAGGTCTTGTCGGGTTTTGAGGCGGTGGTGGTGTTTGCAGCGGGGTTGGAGGAGTTGGAGCAGGGTGATGCGGTTGGTGGTCCAGGGGATGGTGTGGTCGA
>DASXLH010000198.1:0-3362 GCA_036496335.1 Acidimicrobiales bacterium | reverse complement strand
GGTCGTCGTCACGCAGGACGCGGCGCAGCACCTTGCCGCCGGCGTTGCGGGGGATCGCCTCGACGAACGAGACGGCCCCGAGGTGCTTGTAGGTGGCCAAGCGGTCGGCCACGAAGGCCATGAGCTCGTCGGAGGTCACCTCCGCGCCGGCGACCCGCACGACGGCGGCCTTCGGAGCTTCGCCACGGCGAGGATCGGGGATCCCGTAGACGGCGCAGTCGGCCACGCCCGGGTGGGCGAACAACGTGCCCTCGATCTCGGCCGGTGCGACCGCGAAGCCGCTGCACTTGATCATCTCCTTGGCCCGGTCGGTGAGGCGGACCCACCCGTCCGACTCGATCCAGCCGATGTCACCCGTGCGGAACCATCCTTCCACGAAGGCCGTCTCGTCGTCCTCCTCCGGGAGGTAGCCGAACATCACGGCCGGGCTGCGGACGAGGAGCTCGCCAGGCTCCCCGGGGGGAAGCTCCTCGCCCGTCTGGAGGTCGACGACGCGGGCCTCGACGTCGGACATCAGGAGCCCCGGGCTGTCGAGCCGCCACGCGTCGGGCTGCTGGACGGGGTTGGCGGCGATCCCCACCTCGGTGGTGGCGTAGGCCTGGAAGATCCCGACACCGGTCCGGGCCGTGAGCTCCTCGACCACGTCGGGGATCGGGGGCGTGGCCCCCCACAGGAAGTAGCGGACGGACGAGAGGTCGTGGTCCTCGAGGTCGGCCCGATCCCGCAAGGTGACCGCCACCGGGGCGGCCACGAACGCCACCGTGATCCGTTCCGCTTCCAGGTTGCGGAGGGCCTCGACGGCGTCGAAGCGGCGGTACAGGCGCATCGAGGCACCGGCCGCGAAGGCGGTCCCGGCCACGGTGACCCCGTAGATCGTGAACAGCGGCATGAAGTACTGAAGGCGGTCGGCGGAGGTGACGCCGTAGGCCGACACCCGCTGCAGCGTGGCCGCCACGATCGACCGGTGGGTGTGGCGCACCGCCTTGGGCAGACCCGTGGTGCCGGAGCTGAACGGGATGATCGCCTCGTGGGTGGAGAGATCGCCCTCCAGATCGGCGGGACGAGTCCCGGGGGCGGCCAGCAGGAGCTCCCAGAACGACAGCCAGCCGTCCGGGGCGTCGTCGTCGAAGCAGATGCGAAGCGCCGGGACGGGTCCTCGACAGCCGTCGATCATCCGGGCAGCGGCCGCGTCGGCCACCACCGCCACGGGTCGCGTCAGCTCGAAGGCGTGGGCGAGCTCCTGGTGCTTCCACGACGAGTTCACGAGGACCGTGGCCGCCCCGACCTGGCTGATGCCGTGCTCGGCCATCAGCCACTCCGGGCGGTTACCGCTGGCGATCGCCACCCGGGAGCGGACGGGCACCCCGGCGGCCACCAGCGCGTTGGCGAACATGGTGCCCCGTGCGTCGAGCTCGCGGAACGTGACGACCTCGTCGTCGAAGCGGATCGCCACCTGCTCACCGTGGCGATCAGCCGCCCGTCGGAGGAAGTCGTGGAACGGGACGTCGGGATAGGCGAGGCGAGGCCGCGGCCGCACCTTCATCGCTCGTCAGCCCCCTGGTCGCCAGCGGGTCGACGGTCGGAGACGGTCCTCAGGAGACCACCACGCCGGCCGGGAGCTCGAGGCCCTGGGCCTCGAGGGCGGCGGTGACGTCGGCAAGGGTCGAGGCCGCGTCGGAGTACTTGGTCATCTCGCCGTCGGGTCCGTAGTAGATGAACCCGCCCTGGGTGATGAACAGGGCGAGGGTGTCCTGCTCGACCTGGAGGGTGTGCACGGTGCCGATCGGCTCGAAGACGTACGAGCCGGGAGTGGCGACCCAGTCGTACTCGAGGTAGCGCCAGGCGCCCTCGAACGTCCAGGCCGACACCGTGCCGGTGTGGCGGTGGGTCGGGAGCCGCAGACCGGCCGGCCACCGGATGATGTTCGTGAACCGGTCGGCCACGAGATCGACGTGCAGGAGCTTCATGTAGGTCGTGCCCCAGGGACGCGCCAGCTCGGCGAAGGGAACGTCGTCCGGGTGGACGTAGGAGGTGGCGTTGGAGCTGGCCGCGGTGGTGGGGTCGGTGATCATGGGGCCTCCCTCGGGCCGGGACACCGTACGGCTTCGCCGGTGGCGCGGCCAGGCTAGGCATGGCGGATGGACGCACGCGAGGGCACGACCGCGGTGGTGACCGGCGGTACGGGCGGGATCGGATCGGCGGTCACGGCGTTGCTGCTGACCGAGGGAGCGCACGTCGTCGCCACCGGCTCGGCCGCCGCCGAGCTCGATGCCGCCAGCCAGGACCCGGCGACGAGCGGTGCCGACCTTCGGCTCCTCGACGTGACCGACAGCGGCGCCGTCGACGCCCTCTTCGGAGGGCTCGACCGGCTCGACGTGCTCGTCAACCTCGCCGGCATCGGACGGGGACCGGGCGAGTACGGGGTCGATGGCTTCGTCCGCACCGTCGACGTGAACCTCCACGGCACGATGCGGTGCTGCTACGCCGCCCACGACCTCCTCGCCGCCGGCGGTGGGGGCGCGATCGTCAACACGGCCTCGATGATGAGCTTCTTCGGCTCCGGCACCGCCCCCGCCTACGCTGCCAGCCGCGGGGGCGTGATGCAGCTCACGAAGAGCCTGGCGATCGCCTGGGCGATCGATGGCATCCGGGTGAACGCGGTGGCGCCCGGCTGGATCGAGACGCCTCAGACCCGACCCATCGTCGACAACCGCTCCCGCTACGACGCGGTCGTGGCTCGGACACCGCTCGGGCGCTGGGGCCAGCCGGCGGACGTGGCTCCGGTCATCGCCTTCCTGTCCTCGGGCGCAGCCGCGTTCGTGACCGGCGCGATCCTCCCGGTCGACGGCGGCTACCTCGTCGACGGCAGCCCGCACGAGTGAGCGGTCGTGGTAGGAACACGCGGTGCGGGTTCGCCAACCCACCATCGACTTCTCCCAGGTGACACCCCGTTGGACCACCAACGGCGAGTTCGCCCAGTCGTTCAACGCCCTCTCGACGGTGCCGGCCTACATCGAGCCATATCTCATCAGCGTGATGCGCAAGGCGAAGGAGAAGCTCGGCCCGGGTGACGAGGAGCTCCTCGACGACTGCGAGGTCTTCATCAAGCAGGAGGCCCAGCACTTCAAGCTCCACCGCGCCTACAACGCCCGCCTGCGCGAGGCAGGCGGCTACGACGGCATGAAGCCGCTCGAGAAGCGCTACGAGGACGACTACGACCGGTTCCTGGCCAAACGGTCGCTGCACTTCAACCTCGGCTACTCCGAGGGTTTCGAGGCCATCGGCTCGGCCGGAGCGGAGTTCTGGGTGGACTACGCCGAGAAGGTGCTCAAGGAGGTCGACCCGGCGACCCTCGAGCTCTG
>DASXLH010000197.1:0-3185 GCA_036496335.1 Acidimicrobiales bacterium | reverse complement strand
CGCAGCCCCGGCCGCCGAGCCGCTCGTCGAGCCACCAGATAGACGTCGAGGAGGACGAATCCGGCGGCCACGGCGGCGCCGGCCAGCAGGACCGCCCAGTCGGCGTGAACGCCGACATCGGGGTCGATCTTGCGACTCAGCCCGACGGGGAAGGCGGCGGAGCCGACCACGGCGGTGACGAGGGCGACGGCGATGGTCACCCCTGCCGTCAGCACGTGGGGGGCGGTGGCCGCGGACGTGATGGTCGCCGGGGTCATGCCCATGCTGCGCAGCACCAGGGTGTCGTCCTCGATGACGCCGGCCGAGCGGCGCAGCGCCTGGGCCAACAGCACGCCCCCGGCCACGGCGATCGCCACCGCCAACATCAACAGCGCGGCGTGCTCGACGCTGATGGTCGTGTCGACCCGCCTGGATACGGCATGGAGGTCGAGCACGGTGGTGCCGGGGGCGACCACCTGGTTGACATCCCGTTGCAGCGCAGCCACATCGGCCGCACCGTCGCGGAGGCGGACGTCGGCGTTCTCGGCCAGCTGGACCTGAGAGCCGTAACGGGCCACGAAGCCGGGGCCGACGAAGAACTGCCCGTCGGTGAAGAGGAACTCGTTGATCGTCCGCACCTCGCCGACGACGTGGAAGGTGAGATCGGGACCGGTGGGCTCCGTGTCGGCATCCGCCTGCTCAGCGCCGAACGCCTTGAAGGAGAAGGTCGAACCCACCGGGAAGCCGCCCTTGGCCATGGCCTGCGAGACGACGACCTCGTCCGGAGCGGACGGGTTCCACATCCGTCCGGCCAGCACCATGGGGGTGCCGAAGCGCTGCTCGAAGACCTTGTCGTTGGCCGGGAAGAGAAGCCCTCCCGGCTGGCCGTTCTGGTTGCCGAACAGGAGGTCCCAGACGCCGAGGTCGGCCACCTCGGGCCGCGACCGCAGCTTCGACCAGTCGGGATGCGGCACGCCGACCTGGCTGGCGAACACGACCGCGTCAGCCGCCCGGGTCCTGGCCCGGAACCGGGACAGTGCCGTGTCGGCCCGGCGGGCCCCGGCCAGCGCCGCCATGGCGAAGCCGGCGGTGATGCCGGCCAGGAGACCCAGCACCACGAGCGAGCGCCAACGCCGGCGCAGGTCGACGCGGGCCCAGGCGAGAGCTCCTCGATCGAGCATCGTGCCCACGCTCCGACGCTAAACCGGCACCCCAGCAGGTAACAGGGGCCTACCCCGTCGCCAGAAAGTGGTGCTGGCCACCCGGCCTGGACGAAGGGGAAACGACGACGCCCTGCAACCGTGGCTGGTCGCAGGGCGTCTGATTGTTCAGGCTCGTCGTGGGCTGGCGACCCTCAGTCGGCCGACATCTTGACGCCGGCGGCGACGAGGTCGATCGGGTGGATCCACTCGTCGGCCAGGGCGATCCCACCGGCTGCTGCGATCGAGTCTCGCAGCGGGATGGCCCAGAGGTGCTCGAGCAGCACGATGACGGCGGCCGACCCCTCCGGGATGACGTCGGCGACGAACCACATCTGCTCGTCGGGGATCAGGTGACCGTCCTCGCCGGCTTCCATGCCGACCTCGGCGCCCACCTCGGCGGCGTCCTCACCGCCGTAGCCGAAGCCGATCAGGGCGCCGACGACGGCCCCCATCTCGGTGGCCTGGGCGGTGGTGAGGTCGCTCACCTGCATGGCGGTGACGTCGCCGTCGTCGTCCTTGCTCACGACGAGGGCGTCGATGATGCGGACGAACTCGTGCTCGCGCAGCCGATCGAGCTCGGCGGCGATCTTGCCCGTGAACTCCGGTTCGGCAAAGCCCAGTACGAGCATCTGCACGGGTCCAATGGCCATTGGTGTCGTTCTCCTGTTACGAGCCGGCGAGGATCTTTTGCTTCTGAGCTTCGAACTCAGCCTGGGTCAAGACGCCGCTGTCGAGCAGCTCCTTGAGACCTTGCAGCTGCGTCACGACGTCGGGCCCGGCTGCAGCCGGTGCCGGAGGCGGGGCGTAGGCAGGGGGCGGAGGCGGTGGCGGTGCGGCGTAGACCGGCGCAGGAGCGGGTTGCGCATAGGCCTGCTGTGCCTGGAGATCGGCGATCTGCTGGTCCTGCTGCTGCTCCGCTGCTTGCGCCTGGGCCGACCTGGTGCCGGCGTGATGCGCAACGGCTGCGACACCGCCGACGACGGCGGCACGTCGGAGAGGCCTTCGTCTCATCATCTGCGGTCCTGCCTTCCGTGAGTGACTTCTGGCCGGCTGCCAGCCAGCCAGTCGACGAGATGCGTTCTGGCGTCGCCCAGCATGCGTCATTTCGGAGGCGCCCGCCTCGCCCCTTGCGGGTGATTCGCGGGTTGCTACCGTCCTGCGATCGACTCACCGATCCCGGTGCCGGATCCGCCGCTCGCCACCTCCCAGATGGCGCTGCGACCGTTCGAGGTGCGGGACTTCGAGGCGGCGCAGGATCTCAGCACCGACCCCGTGGCGGCGCGTTGGGTGCCGCCGCTGCCGGCATCGGACGGTGGCGGCGTGGTGGCGTTCTTCGACGCCTGCCGGCGAGCCGGTGAGCTCTTGCACCTGGTCATCGCCGATGTCCCGGACGACGGCTACCTGGGCGAGGTGATGCTGGCCATCGGTGAGCAGGGTGTCGCCGAGATCGGGTGCGGGCTGCTTCCGGCCGGCCGCGGCCGCGGTGTGGCGGTCGACGCGGTGGCGTCGCTGACGAGATGGGCGTTCGCCACGCTCGACCTGGGTCGCATCCAGGCTTTCGTGGCAACGGAGAACCATGCGGCCCTGCGGCTGGTGGAGCGGGCCGGCTTCCGCCGCGAGGGGGTGCTGCGGGCCTACTGGGACGGCGAGAACGGTCGGCTCGACGCGGTGGTGCTGTCCCTGCTGCCCGGCGACCGCGCCCCATTCCGTCCTCCGGGCTCCTGACGGCTCGCCGGTCAGCCCTCCTTCTTGGCCCGGCTAGGAGCCACCCGCGGCGGCTCGTCGGGCTGCTTCGGGTAGACGGGCGGCCAGGGGGCATCGTGCAGCCCGGCGGCCCGATCCCGCTCGTGCATCTCCAGGAAGGGCTCGAGCGATTGGGGGACGGCGTCGGCCCACGGGTCGCCGGCCTCCGCCAGCCGGTCGGCCATGGTGGCGATGGTGAAGTCGTCCGGATGGACGTCGTCGATCTCCTCCCAGCGCAGGGGGGTCGACACCGCCGCGTTC
>DASXLH010000196.1:0-11447 GCA_036496335.1 Acidimicrobiales bacterium | reverse complement strand
TGTCGGGATTGCACTCGACCGTGACCTCGGCCCCGGCCTCGAGCTCCAGTGCGCCGAGCACCCGGGCCAACTGATCCGGGGCGAGCAGCGAGGGTGTGCCCCCGCCGAAGAAGGCCGTGGCCGCGGCGGGGATGTCGGCCTCTTCGATCTCCCGGACCAGACCCTCGACGTAGCGGCCGAGCAGCTCGCCCCGGTCGTCCCAGGTGGCGAACGCGCAGTAGTCGCAGCGTCGCAAGCAGAACGGGACGTGCACATAGACACCGAAGGCCGCCGGCTCGTGGACCGCGACCAAGGGGGCGACGGTCAACGGACGAGCCGCAGACCCATCTCGTCGAGCCGCCGCCGAGCCGACTCGGCGGTCGTGTCCAGGAGGCAGGCGATGGCCCGCAGGTCGTCGCGTCGCACCGTGAGCATGCGGCCGTTGAAGTCGCCTCGCTGCACCTGGATCATCCCCAGATAGCGGCTGAGGAGCTCCGATTCGCGGCTGTGCAGGGTCGCCAACCGGTGCAGGTCGACGGTGACGGGCTCATCGGCGGAACGGTTGGCTGCGGGTGAGACGACGGTCCCCTCGTCGAGGTCGATGACGGATCCCGGCCCGACCTCGTCGTCGTCACGCGGCAGGAGCTGGTCGACGGGCACGGCGTAGTACCGGGCCAGTCGTTGGAGGCGGGGGACCGAGATGGCCCGCTCGCCCCGCTCGTAGGCACCCAGGACCGACGCCTTGAACTCCTGGCCGGAGCCGGCCTCGACGTCCTGCAGGGAGAGCCGCTTCTGCTTGCGGATGGCCCGGAGCCGACCGCCGACGCGCACCGCGTAGCCGTGATCGGCGACGTCGAGCTTCTCGTCGATGCTCATCGCGCTTCCAGGGCGCTCATCGTATCTCCGACCTGTCGACCGGGGTCTTCTGGCTGGTCATTGGCTCTGCGACCTTCGTATCGGCGATGCGTGGTGTGACGTGCCGCTGAGGAGGGGTGTCGGCGTGCGTGGCGTACCGACAACGGTACGTGGCCGGACCAACGGTATCAACGACCCTCGGTGGCGGTCGTGGCCGGCTCCGCCGAACGGACGAGGCCGGCTCGGAGCGCCCCGAGCACGGTCGCGGCGGCGATGGCCGCCGTCTCCGCCCGCAGCACGTGCGGACCGAGACGGACTGCCGGCAGGCCGCGCCCCGCCTCGTCGTCCGACCAGCCCCCTTCGGGCCCGACCAGCAGCACCGGGTGATGCAGGCTGGGCGGATCGCCGCCGGCGTCGGCCAGGGCCGCCCTCGGCAACGCGGCCACCTCATCGAACCGGGCCAACTCGTCGACCACGGGAAGACGACTGCGATGGGACTGCATGGCGGCCTCCCGGACCACCCGTCGGAGGCGGTCGATGTGCCGTTCCGCCCGCTCTGCATCCCATCGCACGACCGAGCGCGACGCCACGAACGGCACGATCCGGTCGACCCCGAGCTCGGTCAACTTCTGGACGACGAGCTCCGGTCGCTCACCCTTCGGCACCGCGAAGCAGACCGTGAGCGCCGGCTGCGGCGGGGGGTCGTGCTCGATCTCGTCCAGCGGCACGAGCCGGCCACCCCCGGCCAGGCGGCACCGCCGGTGGCTCCCGGCTCCGTCGGCGGCGACCAGCACCTCGTCCGGGCGGACCCGAAGGACGCGTTCGAGGTGACGGCGGTCGTCCTCGCCCAGGACCGGCAGCTCCAGATCGTCGACGAAGACGAGCGTCACGCCCGGGCGGCCGGGCTCACCGGAACGCCGACTTGATCCGGGCGAAGAAGCCGGTGTCGGGCGGGGCCACCTCGTCACCGCGCCGGTCGGCCAGCTGGCGGAGCAGGGCGTCCTGCTCGTCGTCGAGCCCGATCGGGGTGTCGACCACCGCCTGGACGATGAGGTCGCCCCGGCCCCGGCCGTCGACATGGGGCACCCCACGGCCGCGGAGGCGGAAGTGGCGACCGGTCTGCGTCCCCGACGGGATGACCAGGTCCTCGACCCCGTCGAGGGTGGTGTAGCTGACGTGGGCGCCGAGCGCGGCCGTCGTCATGGGCAGGTGGAGCTCCTCCACGAGGTCGTAGCCGTCCCGCTGGAAGCGGTCGTGGGCCGCCACCCGCAGATGGACGTAGAGGTCACCGGCGTGGCCCCCCCGGGCACCGGCGGCGCCCTTGCCCGTGAGCCGCAGCGTGGTGCCGTCGTCGACGCCGGCGGGTACGTCCACCTGGTAGCTGCGCTCGGCGGTGACCCTTCCCTCGCCCCGGCAGGTGGGGCAGGGCGTCTCGATCACCCCGCCGGTACCGCCGCAACGACCGCACGGGCTGGCGGTGACCATCTGCCCGAGCACCGACTGGCGCACCCGCCGCACCTGGCCGGCACCGCCGCACTCCGGACAGGTCGTGGCCGACGTGCCCGGCGACGCCCCTGAGCCGCTGCAGTCGTCGCAGCTCACCGGGAGGCGCATCTCCACGGTCGTGGTGGTGCCGAACACCGCCTCCTCGAACTGCAGCCGGACACCGACCTCCATGTCGGCGCCCCTCGGCGGCCCGGCCGGTCCGCGGGTACCGCCGCCGAAGGGGCTGGCTCCGCCGAAGAAGGCGTCGAAGATGTCGCCGAGGCCGCCGCCGCCGAACGGGTCGAAGCCGCCGCCCGCACCGGTGCCAGGCCCGCTGTCGCCGAACCGGTCGTAGCGCTGGCGGCGTTCGGGGTCGGACAGCACCTCGTAGGCGAGCGCCACCTCCTTGAACCGCTCCTCGGCGGCAGGATCGGGGTTCGTGTCCGGGTGCAGCTCGCGGGCGAGGTTGCGGTAGGCGCGCTTCAGATCGTCGGCGTCGGCGTCGCGGCTCACGCCCAGGACGGCGTAGTGGTCGGCGCTCATCCTTCGGACAACCGGCGACCCAGCCGCTGGCTCACCACGGCGACCGCCGCCAGAGCTTGGGGGTAGTGCATGCGGGTCGGGCCGAGGACGCCGATGGTGCCGGCCACCTCGCCTTCGACCTCGTAGGGAGCCACTACGACGGCACAGTCGGCGAGGGGCTCGATCCCGTGCTCGACGCCGATGGCGACGGTGAGCCCCCGGTCGATGACGTCACGGAGGAGCGTGACCACGACGTACTGCTGCTCGAGGGTGGCGAGCACCCGCCGAACGCTCTCGACGGCATCGAAGGACGAGGCCATCCGCGCCGCCCCACCCACGTAGACCGGCTCCTGCTCCCGTTGGTGGCCTTCCGCCAGCGCCGCCAGGGTGGTCGCGCAGACGCCGTCGACGCGAGCGTCGCCGGTCGGCTGGATCGCGACCGGGACGGTGGCCAGGGTGCCACCCACGAGGACGGCGGCGAGGTGGGCGGTCGTCGCGCCCAGCACCTCGTCACCGACGTCGTCGGGGAGCTCGACCGTGGCCTTCTCGACCACGCCGTTGGAGAGGACGGCCACGGCGAGGGCCGTGTGGGCAGCCAAGCTCACCAGCTGCACCGAGCGGATGGTGGCCTGTTCGTGGGGCGGACCCACCACGACGGCGGCGTAGTCGGTGAGATCGGCGAGCAGCTGGCTGGTCGAGTGCAGCATCTGCTCGATGGCGCCGTGGGTGGTGGCGAAGAAGCTGCTTACCTGCTGGCGACCGGAGGGGTCGAGCCGGCCCGGCCCGACCAGGTTGTCGACGAAGAACCGGTACCCCTTGTCGGTGGGGACACGACCGGCACTGGTGTGGGGCTGGACGAGGAAGCCCTCCTGTTCGAGGGCCACCATGTCGTTGCGGATGGTCGCCGGCGACACCGCCACGTGTCCGATCCGCGCCACGTGGGTCGAGCCGACCGGCTGGGCCGTCTCGATGTATCCCTCCACGACCGCTCGGAGGATCGCGGCACGTCGTTCGTCGAGAGCCATGACTGGCACTCGAATCTACCGAGTGCCAGCGGCAACGGCGCGCCGGCGGTGCAGCATGAGGACGCACACGTCGTCGGCCCGATCGCCGCCGTCGGTCACGCGGTGGACCAATGCCTCGCACCCTTCGGCCACGATGTCGAAGCTCCCGTCGGTGACCGCCGCCCGCAGCCGGGCGAAGCCCTCGTCGAGGTGCTCCCGGCGTCGCTCGATCAGGCCGTCCGTGAACGCGATGAGCACCTCGCCGCTACGCACGACGATCCGCTCGTCGCGGTGGCCATCGGGCCCGCCGACACCGACCGGAGCACCGACGTGCCCCTCCAGGTAGCGGGCCCCCTCCCCGGCCAGCAGGAGCGGTGGCGGGTGGCCGGCGTTCGACCAGACCAGCTCGCCCGACCGCGGGTCGTAGACGGCGACGACGGCGGTGGCGAACAGGCCCCTGCCCTCGAGCTCGACCATCGCATCGAGCTTGGTCAACGTCGCCGCCGGGCTGTGCTCCTCGATGAGGTACGCCCGCAAACCGTTCCGGAGCCGACCCATGACCGTCGCGGCGGTGAGGCCGTGCCCGCTCACGTCGCCCACCGCCAGCGCCAGCCGGCCGTCCTCCAACATGAAGGCGTCGTACCAGTCACCGCCGATCGAGAGGTCGGTCTTGGCGGACAGGTAGCAGGCGGAGATGTCGAGCCCCTCGACCAGCGGCAGGTCTTCCGGGAGCATGGCCCGCTGCAGGGTGTCGGCCACGTCCGCCTGCCGGGCGAAGAGCTGCGCCCGCTCGACGGCTTGGGCGCACTGGGCGGCGAGGGTGCTGATGAACGCACGGTCCTCGGGGGTGAACGTGCGCTCGATGTCCCAGGACATCGACAGGGCGCCGACGACCTGGCGCCCTGACACCATCGGGATGCTGACCCAGGCATGGCTCCCGGCCACCTCGACCGTCCGTTGCAGGTGCGGGTACGCATCCAGGAGCTCCGCCCGGTTGGCGTGGTAGAGGGCTCGGCGGAACCTCACCGCGTCCGTCAGGGCGCTCGAGACCCGCATCGGGACCTCGCCCCACTGCTCCACCGTCTCCGCAGGGAGGCCTTCGAGGGTCACGAAGCGCAGGGCCTGCTTGTCGTCGTTCATCAGGGCCACGCCGGCGTAATCGGTGCCCAGGGTGCGGTGGGTCTGGTCCAGGACCGCCGCCGCCACCTCCTGGATGGTGAGGGACTCGGCCAGGGCGGCCACGAGCGACTGCAGGTCGGCTTGGCGGCGAAGAGCCGTTTCGAGCTCGACGACGAGCTTCTCCTGGGCAGCGGCCCGTTCCCGGCGTTCGTTGACGTCCTGGAAGTACACGGTGAGACCAGAGGGCGACGGATGGACCCGGACCTCGAACCAGCCGTCGAGCGGGCCGTAGTACGCCTCGAAGATGTAGGTCTCCTGCGTGCGGATGGCGGCGCGGATCCCGCTCGAGAACTCGGTCCCGATGACATCCGGGAACACGTCGCGCACCGACTGGCCGACGAGGTCGTCGACCGACCGCTGCAGGATCCTGGCCGCCCGGGAGTTGGCGAAGGCGATCGTCCACGACCGGTCGAGGAGCACGACCCCGTCGCTGATGTGGGCCAACGTCCGGCCGAGCTGCTCTCTGGTGGTCCGCAGCTCGGTCGTGTCGGCACCGACGCCGATCATGCGCACCGGCAACCCGTCGGCATTCAGGACCGCCCGACCCCGACCCTGGATCCAGGCCGTCGTCCCGTCCGGCCGCTGGACGCGGAACTCCGTGTGGAAGGCCCCACCCCGCCCCAACGCCTCCTGGATCCCGGCCGCCACGTCGGGCTGGTCCTCGGGATGGATGCGGGAGAGGAAGGCGCTCAACGTGCCGTCGAACTCGGCCGGGTCGAAGCCGTGGAGACGAGCGATCTGCTCGTCCCAGATCAGCTCGCCGGTCACCACGTTCCAGTCCCACACGCCCATGCCGGCGGCCCGCAGGGCGTCGGCGGCACGACCGGCGGTCCCGACCTGGTCGTCGGGCGCGACCGGCTCAGGTTCGATCGTCGCGTCCGTCACCTGCGCCTCACGCGAGGGAGCCTAAGAGAATGCGCCAAGGGTCGAGCGTCCGCGCGGAACGACGGATGTGCTTGCAGTTCAGTCGTCCAGGCGGAGAGCCGAGATGAAGGCCTCCTGAGGCACCTCCACCCGCCCGATGTTCTTCATCTTCTTCTTCCCCTCCTTCTGCTTCTCGAGCAGCTTGCGCTTGCGCGTGATGTCCCCGCCGTAGCACTTGGCCAGCACGTCCTTGCGCTTGGCCTTGACCGTCTCCCGGGCGATGATCCGCCCCCCGATGGCGGCCTGGATCGGCACGTCGAACATCTGGCGGGGGATGAGGGACCGGAGCTTCTCGGCCATGCGCCGGCCGTAGTCGTACGCCTTGTCCCGGTGCACGATCGTCGAGAAGGCATCGACAGGGACGCTGTTGAGCAGCACGTCCACCTTGACCAGGTTCGACGACCCGTAGCCGGCCGCCTCGTAGTCGAGGCTGGCGTAGCCCTGGGTGCGGCTCTTCATCTGGTCGAAGAAGTCGACCACGATCTCGGCCAACGGGATCCGGTAGACGAGCTCGAGCCGCTCAGGGCTGAGGTACTCCATCTTCTCCATCTCGCCCCGGCGGTCCTGGCAGAGCGACATGAGCGCACCCGTGTACTCGGTCGGGGTGAGGATCGTGACGCGGAGGAATGGCTCCTCGATCTCCGCCAGCTCGTTGGCAGAGGGCATCTCGGACGGGTTGTCGACCTCACGCTGGGTCCCGTCGGTCGCGGTGACCAGGTACTTCACCGACGGGGCGGTGGCGATCAGGCTCAGGCCGAACTCCCGCTCCAGGCGCTCGCGGACGATCTCCATGTGGAGCAGGCCCAGGAATCCGCACCGGAAGCCGAAGCCGAGCGCGCCCGACGATTCGGGCTCGTAGGTGAACGAGGCGTCGTTGAGCCGGAGCTTCTCGAGCGCCTCTCGCAGGCCCTCGAACTCGTCGCCGTCGATCGGGTAGATGCCGCAGAAGACCATCGGCTTGGGATCGCGGTAGCCATCCAGCGCGCGGGGAGCCGGGCGGGACGCCACGGTCACCGTCTCACCCGAGCGCGCCTCCCCGACGTCCTTGATGCCAGCGATGAGGTAGCCGATCTCCCCCGGTCCGAGCGAGGCGACGGCGATCGGCTCCGGCGTGCGGACCCCGACCTCGTCGGCGTCGTGCACGGCGTTGGTCTGCATGAACCTGAGGCGGGCGCCACTGGCGAGCGTCCCGTGCATGACCCTGACCGAGGAGACCACGCCCCTGTACTGGTCGAAGTACGAGTCGAAGATCAGCGCCTGCAGGGGCGCATCGACGTCGCCGAGAGGGGGCGGGATGCGCTGGACGACAGCATCCAGCAGCTCGGGAACACCCTCGCCGGTCTTGGCGCTGATCCGGAGGATCTCGTCGGCCGGGATCCCGAGCACCCGCTCGATCTCGGCCGCATAGCGGTCGGGCTCGGCGGCCGGCAGGTCGATCTTGTTGAGGGCAGCGACGATCTCGAGGTCGTGCTCGAGCGCGAGGTAGCAGTTGGCCAGGGTCTGCGCCTCGATGCCCTGGGCGGCGTCGACGACGAGCACGACGCCTTCGCAGGCCGCCAGCGAGCGCGACACCTCGTAGCCGAAGTCGACGTGTCCCGGGGTGTCGACCAGGTGCAGGATGTGGTCCTTCCACGTCACCCGCACGTTCTGGGCCTTGATCGTGATGCCCCGCTCCCGCTCGATGTCCATCGAGTCCAGGTACTGGGCCTTCATGGCCCGGGGATCGACGGCGCCCGTGAGCTCGAGGATCCGGTCGGCGAGGGTCGATTTCCCGTGATCGATGTGGGCGATGATCGACAGGTTCCGAAACCGGCCGAGAGCAGCATTGGGCGGGGCGACCACGACGGCCGAAGCGTACCGACCGGCCCGATCCGCGCCCGACCGTGGGGCGATGCTCGAAGGGCTGCTATCTTCAATCGGTCCCTATGGCGAACATCAAGAGTCAGATCAAGCGCAACCTCCAGAACGAGAAGCGCCGCGTCAGCAACAAGGCCGTCCGTTCGGAGCTGAAGACCCGCGTCAAGTCCGCGGTCTACACCGCCGACACCGACGAAGGTCCCGAGGCGTTCCGGCTGGCCGTGAAGCGAATCGACAAGGCCGCCGCCAAGGGCGTGATCCACAAGAACGCAGCTGCACGGCGCAAGAGCCGCCTGGCCCGTCGCGTCGCGCTCCTCGCCGCCGCGGAGTAGCCCGCCTCAGCGCTCTGCCCGAGCTGAGCTGGTCCTGGGCGCGAGCCGGCTGAGTCGGGCGACCAGCACCTCGAGCACGAGCTCGTCGGGCCACACCCGCTCGAACCCCCGCAGGTCGAGGTCGGCCTCGGCCAGCAGCCGGATGGCCTCCGCCACCCCAAGCGATCCCAGCCGTCGCGCCTGTGTCAACGCCTTCTTGGCCGGGAAGGTCGAACCCTTCATCCCGAGAACCGCTGCCGCCGCCGCCTCGTCGGCCGTGCCCGCCCCGTCGAGGCGCAGCATCCGGGCGTAGTGGGTGTGCAGGGTCGACAGCAGCGCCAGCGGGTGTCGCTCCCCCGCCCGGGTCATCCGGTGCAGCACATCGAGGGCCTGGGCGGTCCGACCACTGTCGATGGCGTCGGTCAGGTCCCAAGGCGGCACCGCACCGGCCTCCCCCAGGAAGGGCTCGAGCTCGCCGACACCCACCCGGGAGCCTCGTCCATAGGCCGCCGCCAAGGCCTCGAGCAGGTTGGCGAGGCGACCCAGGTCGTCACCGAGGTGCTGGTCGAGCAGGGCGACGGCCGCTCCGTCGAGACGGACCGGCCCGTCCGCCAGCCGATCCCGCAGCCAGGACGCCCGTCCTCCCCGTTGGGTGGGGACACCGGCCTCCACGATGTGGCCAACCTTGCGCACCAGATCGAGCAGCGCCTTGGCCCGCACCGCTTTCTCGCCGGCCACGAGGACCACCGACGTGGTCGGCAGCGGATCGGCGAGGTACCGCAACAACGGCTGGAGGGCCTCGCTGCCGTAGACGCCGATGTCGCGGACCACCACGATCCGTCGTTCGGTCAGGAAGGGCGGCGTCTGTGCGGCATCGGCGATGGCAGCGGTGTCGGCGTCGTCACCGGCAGGCTGGTGCTCCTCGACCACGAGCGCTGCATCGTCCTCCCCGACCAGCTGCCGGACGAGCTCACGGGCGGCCTGCCCGCGGAGGCCCTCGTCGTCACCCCGCACCAGGTAGACGGGCAGGGGCCCAGCCGTGCTCACGTCAGGACCGCGGCGATCACGTCGGCCACCCTTCTGGCGGCCCGCACGTCGTGGGCCCGCAGGATCCGGCAGCCTCCGAGGATCCCGAGCGCGTGGGCGGCGACGCTCGCCCCGCGCCGGTCCCCCACCTCGAGGTCGAGGAATCGACCGAGGAAGGTCTTGTTCGACGCCGAGAGCAGCACCGTCCACCCCAGGGCGACCAACGCGTCGGAGCGACGCAAGAGCTCGAGCGATTGCTGCCAGGTCTTGCCCAGATCGAGCCCGGCGTCGATCACCACCCGCTCTCGAGGGATGCCGACCGCCTCGGCCCGGCGGGCCCGGTCGAGCAGGAAGGCGCACACCTCGCTGACGACATCGTCGTAGTGCGGCTCCGGGTCGGGGATGCGGGGACCGAGCCGGATGTGGGTCGCGACCACGGAAGCGCCCGCCCTCGCCGCCACCGGTAGGTAGTCGGGGTCGGCGAAGCCGCTGATGTCGTTCCCGACCACCGCGCCGGCTGCGAACGCCGCCTCCGCCACCGAGGACCGCCAGGTGTCGATCGACAGGGGGATGTCGAAGCGGGCCCGCAGGCCTTGGACGGCGGGCACCACCCGCTCCAGCTCCTCCGCCTCGCCGACCTCCGCCCCGGGCCCTGCCTTCACCCCACCGACGTCGAGCAGGTCGGCCCCGTCGAGCACCAGGCGCTCGGCGAGGCGGAAGAAGTCGTCCATGTCCCAGAACCGGCCCTGGTCGTAGAAGGAGTCGGGTGTCCGGTTGAGGATCCCCATCACGAGCGCCCTCGAGGAGACGTCGAACCGGTGCGGACCCAACGCCAGCTCCACCGGAGCGACCCTACTAACAGCACCACGAGGGCGATCCCGGCCGCCTGCACCGGACCGACCTGACCCAGCGGCAGACCCGCCCCCCAGCCGGCCACACCGTCGAGCCAGCCGGCCATGGCCGCGGTCGGGAGGTGCAGGAGCCGGTCCGCCGGGGGACCCAGCCGACCGGCCAGGAGCCCGGCGCCGAGGCCCCACATGGTGAGCGGCCCGGCGACGGGCACGGCCAGCACGTTGGCCGGCAGCGATGCAACAGGCACGCCGCCGAAGACCGGCAAGGCCACCGGGAGCACGCCGACCTGGGCGGCGATCGTCACCGACACGATCTCCCGGAGCAGGCGGGCCCGTAGGACCGGGAGCCGACCGAGGCGCTCGGCGATCGATCCGGACAAGACGGCGATGCCGGTGGTGGCGCCGACCGACAGCTGGAAGCCGAGGGCGTGCACCAGCAGCGGATCGACCAGGATCGAAGCCGCCACGGCCAGCGCGAGGAGACGAACCGTGCTCGCCGGCCGGCCGGTGACGGTGGCCGTGCAGGCCAGCGCAGCCATCACCGCCGCCCGGATCACCGACGGCTCCCACCCGGTGAGCAGACCGAAGAAGGCCAGGACCACCATGGTGAGGGCCCAGCGGGCCGACAACCGGAGTCGCCTCAGCAACGGACCCACCAACACGAGGATGAACGCGACGTTCTCCCCGGACACGGCCAGGAGATGGCTCAGCCCGCTCTGGCGGAAGCGGTCCTCGAGGGCCGGAGAGCGGTCCGTGTCGTCGCCGAGGATCACGCCGAGCAGGAGGCTGCGGTCGTCGTCACCGAGAGGACGAGCCCCGCGCACGAGCGTTCGTCGGACAAGGGCGGCCGCCTGGCTCGCCGGCGAGCCGTCCCGCACGCGCCCGACGGTCGAGACCTCGAGGCGTCCGGCGATGTGGCGGGGTAGCAACGCCCGGCGGGACACGGGGCCCAGAGGCCCGACCCGCCCGCCCAGCTCCACCTCCTCACCGGCGGCGACGGCGCCCAGGCGCGATGCCACCGCCCCGTGAGCCCAGGCGTCGAGGTGATGGCCGTCGACACGGACCTCGGCCCGGACGCCTCCCTGGACGCTCTGTGGCGTGCGGATCACCGTCGCCCATCCCGACACCGTCCCCGGAACGGGAGGTGACAGACCCGACCACGCCGATGCCGCCAGGCCGGCGGCCAGAGCGGCGGCCGCCAGGGTGAACGGCACGGGCCGCCGGACCGCGAGGAACAGCACCATCCCGGCGATGGCAGGCCAGCGCGGCACCGGCCATGCGCCCCAGGCGCCGAGCCAGACCCCGACGGCCAACATGACGGCCATCGCATCGGACATGCCCGCCCTCCTCCTTTGACCAGCGACGCGGGGAAGCGTGAAGGACGGGGCGGCCGGGCCCGGCGACGCGCCCCGACACCGCAAGGTCGGCGTGGGAAGCTCGTCAGGTGCTCCACC
>DASXLH010000195.1:0-3321 GCA_036496335.1 Acidimicrobiales bacterium | reverse complement strand
CGTTTCGGCGCCGAGGCGCCGAAACAGGGCACTGTGTTCATGGGCGCCTCGCCTATCGGCTCGGCTCCTTGGAGGCCATGCCTCCGGGCAGAGGCGAGCAGCAGGCTCCTAGGTGCTGCGTCCAGCCGCCTCGTCGAGCCCGCGCCGGACGAGGACCCTCACCAGGTGCCGGCGGTACTCCACGCTGGCGTGGATGTCGGCACTGGGATCGGCGTCGTCGGCGGCCCGCTCGGCGGCCTCAGCCGTCGAGGCGCCGGCGGCCAGCGCCGCCTCGACCGCGGTCGCCCGCAGCGGGACCGGCGCCATGTTGACCAACGCCACCCCGGTGTGGCCCCCGTCCCGCACCACCGCCGCCCCGACGATGGCCCAGTCGGCGGCCCGCTTCACGAACTTCTGGTACGACCAGCCCGCGTCCGGGACCCGTGGGACCCGGATCTCCGTGACCAGCTCGTCCGGCGCCAGGGCCGTCTCGAGGAAGCCGAGGAAGAACTGGTCGGCCGGCACGACCCGCTCGCCGGCCGGGCCCTGGAGCACCAGCGATCCGCCCAGCGCCAGCACCGCCGCCGGCAGGTCGGAGGCGGCGTCACCGTGGGCCAGCGAGCCACCGATGGTCCCCCGGTGGCGGACCTGGCGGTCGCCGACCTGCGCGGCCACGTAGGGCAGCAGCGGCGCCTCGACGGCGAGCACCTCCGACGTCTCGACCTCCCGATGACGGGTGAGGGCCCCGATGCGCACCTCGTCGCCCTCCGTCCGCACATAGGAGAGGTCACCGACCCGGCCGATGTCGATGAGGACGGACGGGGTGGCCAGCCGCAGCTTCATCAGCGGCAGCAGGGAGTGACCGCCGGCGAGGAGCTTGGCGTCCTCCCCGTGCTCGGTCAGCAGGTCGATGGCCTCCTCCGACGAACCGGCCCGGACGTAGTCGAAGGCGGCCGGGATCACTGCGACACCCCGTCGGGCGCCGGGATCTCGGCCCCGCCGGCGGCGAGGACGGCCTGCACGATGTTGTGGTAGCCGGTGCAGCGGCAGAGGTTTCCTTCGAGTCCCTCCCGGACCTCCCGCTCGGTGGGATGCGGGTTGTCGGCCAGCAGCGACACGGCGGCCATGACCATCCCGGGGGTGCAGAACCCGCATTGCAGGCCGTGGTGATCGTGGAAGGCCTGCTGCACCGGGTGGAGCTCGGCCGCCGAGGGCGCCAGGCCCTCGATCGTCGTCACCGCCCGCTCGTCGGCCTGCACCGCCAGCACCGTGCACGACTTCACCGACTCGCGGTCCAGGTGGACCGTGCAGGCGCCGCAGGAGGTGGTGTCGCAGCCGATGTTCGTGCCGGTCAGGCCCAGGCCGTCCCGCAGCCAGTGGACGAGGAGCGTGCGGGGCTCCACGTCGTCCTCCCGCCGCTCCCCGTTGACCGTGACCGAGATCCTCACCGGACCGACCATATCGACGGGGCCGTGACCCGAAATCCCTCAGACCGGCGAAGGGCTCCGCCGGGCGACGGCCAGGTCGAGCAGGGCCTCGTAGCGATCCATCACCACCGGCCACGAGTAGTGCCGGTCCACGTAGTTCCGACCGGCTCGCCCGAGGGCTGCGGCCAAGCCGGGCTGCGCCATCAAGACGTCGAGGGCGGCCTCGAACTCGGCGAACCCGCGGTAGGGCAGACCACCCTGGCTCCGGGTCGCCTGCCCGAGCAGCACGTCGCAACGACCCTGCACCAACGCCGGCTTCCGGTGCACCCACGCCTCGGCCAGCGCCATCGAGAAGCTCTCGAAGTACGACGGCTGCACGAACACGGTGCAGGCGGCAAGGGCGTCGATCCGGGTCTGGTCGTCGACGTAGCCGGTGACCACGATCTTGTCCGATTCGGGCGGCCGCGTGACCGCGTCGCCCACGATCACCAACCGCAGATCGCTCGGATTGCGCTGTTGGTAGGCGAGGAAGTAGTCGACGATCTCGTCGGACCCCTTGTTCGGATCGACGCGACCCAGGAACAGCAGGAAGGGGTCGTCCCCGAGACCGAAGCGCCGCCGGAACCGGCCTGCGTCACCGGCCTCGTCGAGGTCCATCCCGATGCCGATGACCTCGCCGGGCGACGCCGTCCCCGAGCGGCGCCGGACGAGCTCCTCCTCCTCTGGCGTGGCGAACGCCAGCGCGGTTGCGTCGTGGAACTCGTGGTCGAAGATCGGCAGCCAGAAGGGCGGCTCGTCGTGGGCCGTCGGATGGAGCACGGTGGGCGCCGACGCCGCCGCGACCCGGATTCCTTCCGCCGTCGGGGCGTAGAGGTACGTGAAGAACACGTGGACGTCGAAGTCCCCGGTGTGCGAGCGGTACCAGGACGGCTGCTCGGGGAGCCAGGGGCCCTGCACCCGCAACCAGTGGCGCTGCAACGACATGGGCACCGGTCGGTTCCCCCACACCACCCGGGCGTTGAGGGGGCCGAACAGCAGTGGGTGCCTCGGCTGGTCGACCGGGAGACGGTGCACGGTGACGCCGTTGAGGTCGGACGCCCCCGGGGGGTACTCGTTGGCCCAGGTGACGTAGCTCTGGGCACACGAGGTCAGCACGCTCACCTCGTGGCCCCGTTCGACCAGGTGCTCCCCGATCATGCGGCTCCACGTCTCGGCGCCGCCGGCGACGTCCTCGCCGTAGCGCTGCACCGTCAGGCAGATCCGCATCAGGTCGCCGCCTGCACCGGCGCGGGCGCGGTCGTCACGGGCTCGACGCGGCGGGGCGGGGCGAGGGGGAGGTCGAGCTCGACGGCTCGACGACGGCCCCGTTCCACCAGCTCGGCCCGGAGCCTGCCGTTCGTGAGCACCTCGAGGAAGGCCTCGGCGGCGACCTCGATGCCGTCGTCAGGGTCGAGCAGGAGGGCGGCGCCGGACGCCAGCGTCGACAGCGCGCCGACGCCGCGGGCGACGGCAGGGATCCCGTAGGCGAAGGCCACGGACAGCAGCGTCCCGGCGTCAGCCTCACCCTCGGCGTCATCGCCATCGTCAGCGTCGGCCAACGTCACGAGCAGGACGGCCCGTTCGAGGAGGGCGACGACCTGTCCGTCGTCGGCCGCCTCCAGCAGCCACGCGTTCGACAGGTTGAGCTCGAGCAGCTGCCGCAGCAGGACCCGGCTGTAGGAGGCGCTCCCTCCGGTACTCGCCACGATGAGCTGCGCATCCGGCCGATGGTGGGTGACCAGGATGTTGAACGCCTCGATCAGGCGGTCGATGCGCCGGCTGGGCTCGATCGGGCCGATGTACAGCAGCACCGGGCCCTCCACGACGGAGCGGAGGTGGTTCGCCGTCGGCTCGTGGGGCTCCGTCCGGAGCAGGC
>DASXLH010000194.1:0-1979 GCA_036496335.1 Acidimicrobiales bacterium | reverse complement strand
AAGGCCTGACGGCCGCCGAACGGGTCATCATCGTGGGATGGCCGGCTCCGATCGACGCCACCTCGGTGGTCTGTTCGACGAGGTCCCGGATCTCTACGACCGTGTCCGGCCGTCCTACCCGGATGCCCTCTTCGACGATCTCGTTGCCATCACGGGCCTCGACGCCCGGTCGTCCTTGCTCGAGGTGGGCTGTGGCACCGGTCAGGCGACCCGTTCCCTGGCGGCGCTCGGTTGCTCGGTGACCGCCGTCGAACCGGGCATCGCCATGGCGACGTTGGCACAGGAGCGCCTGGCCTCGTTCCCCAACGTCGCCGTCGAGGTCTCGCGGTTCGAGGACTGGGACGACCGCCGACGGGTGTTCGACGTCCTGGTCGCGGCGGCGTCGTGGCACTGGGTCGATCCGTCGATCGGGTGGCCTCGGGCCCACGCCGCCCTCGTGACCGGCGGGTGGATGGCGCTGATCGGCCACGTCGTCGTCCGTCGCCCGGACGAGCCCGAGGTGTACGCGGAGACCGCGGACCTCCACGAGCGGTTCGCCCCCGGCCAGGACGGCTGGGGCCATCCACCGCTCGAGGCCGAGGTCCGTCAGACCGACCGCGGCTGGGGACTGGTGGAAGACCCCGGTGAGCTGTTCGGTCCGACGGCCGTGCGGTGGTATCCGACCGTGCAGTGGTTCGACGGACGGGGCTTCGCCGATCTCCTCCGCTCGACGTCGCTCTACCGCGCCCTCGATCCCGACGTCCGCGAACCGCTGCTGGGCGCCATCGCCGAGCGGATCCGGACCCGGATGGGCGACCGGGCGCCGCGCCGCTACCTCACCGTCCTCCGCGCCGGCCAGCGAGCGGGCTGAGCCACCCTGGTCGGCTGGTGTTCGCCACGGCCAGGTGCACGGAGAGCGGGTGACGGGAGTCGAACCCGCGCCGCCAGCTTGGAAGGCTGGAGCTCTACCATTGAGCTACACCCGCGGCGCCGCGGAGCGTAGTTGGCGGGTCGGGCCCGCCGATCGGTTCATCGCGCGGTACAAACACGTCCCATGAGTCGGAGGCGCACGGCGGACATGCGGGCTGCCCAGCCAGGGGCGGGCACCCGCCGTCGACGGCACGCCGCCATGTGGGCGGTTCTCGCCATCGCCGTGTTCGCCCTGGTCTTCCGAATCCTGATGATTCGGCAGTTCGGCGTGCCCAACCCCAATGCCGATCCGCTCTATTACCACGCCCAGGCGAACCTGATCGCCGACGGCTCGGGCTTCGCCGAGCCCTTCACGTGGCTGCGGAACGGCACGATCATCCCCTCGGCGCTCCACCCGCCGGGGTTCAGTCTGTGGCTCTCGATTGCCTCGGTCATGGGCTTCAGGACGGTGTTCTCCCACCAGGTGATGAGCGCGGTGGCCGGAACCGTGCTGGTACTCGTCGTCGCGCTCGTCGCCGGACGGCTGGCGGGAGCGCGCGCAGCCGTCGTCGCCGCCCTGCTGGCGGCGCTGCACCCGAACCTGTGGGTCATCGACGGGACGCTCATGCCGGAGTCCCTCTACGCCATGACGATCGGCTTCGTCCTTCTGGCTGCCTACCTGTATCTCGCCCGCCCTTCGGTTTGGTCGGCGGCCGCCTTCGGAGCGGTCCTCGCCGCCAGCGCGCTGGTGCGCGGAGAGGGACTGCTCCTGCTGCCCTTGCTGGCGGTGCCGCTGGTCTTGGTCCACCAACGCGGATGGCGGGTTCGCCTCAGTCACCTCGCCTTCATCGGCGCGGCGGCGGTGCTCGTCGTCGCGCCGTGGACGGTCCGCAACGCCGTGGCCTTCCACAAGCTGGTGCCGGTGTCCTTCAACAGCGAGGAGGTCATCCGCAACGCGAACTGCGACGTGACCTACTACGGCTCCGAGGTCGGGTTCTGGTCGTACGCCTGCTATCAGCCCGCCGCGCCTCCCGGGTACGACGAGGCCCAGCGGGCCGCCTTCTGGCGCCGGAACGGCGTCGCGTACATCC
>DASXLH010000193.1:0-2506 GCA_036496335.1 Acidimicrobiales bacterium | reverse complement strand
GGATGTCCCACAGCGCGATGCGGCTCTGGGGATCGAGGCCGGCGGTGGGCTCGTCGAGGAAGAGGATCTCCGGACGGTGCAGGATCGCCCGGGCCGTCATCAGGCGCTGCGCCATCCCGCCCGACAGGGCAGGGATGCCGGCCTTGGCCCACCGGGACAGGTGGAAGCGCTCGAGGAGCTCGTCGCTGGCCCGCTTCGACTGCGCCGACGACATCCCGAAGAAGCGGCCGTGGAAGTAGAGGTTCTCCTCCACCGTCAGGGCCCGGTCGAGCGTGTTCTGCTGCGGGACGACGCCGATGACCTGCTTGGCCATCGCCGGATGGGCGACGACGTCGATGCCGCCCACGAAGGCCTGCCCGGAGGTGGGCACCACTCGGGTCGTGAGCATCCCGGCGGTGGTCGTCTTGCCGGCGCCGTTCGGGCCGAGCAGGCCGAAGATCTCGCCCCGACGAACCTCGAGGTCGAGCTCGTCGACCGCCGGTCGGTCCATCCCCGGGTAGGTCTTGGACAGCTTCTCGGTCCGGATCACGACGTCGTCAGAGGCGTCCCTTCCGACCGACGTGCCGCTCGCTTCGATCTTGTCGACCCCGACGTCTGTCACGCCCACCATCGTTCACTCCGACAATCATTCTGTCAAGAACGATTCCGAGGTGTCGTCGGCGTCGGGACGAAGCGCCGAGCCCCGGGTGCGCTGCTAGAAGAAGGACCCATGAGACGGGGTCGGTGGGCGCTCCTGGCCCTCGTCGCGCTGGTGGCCGGCTGCACGAGCGGCGGGTCGAAGTCAGGGGAGGGAGCCAATGGTTCCACCACCTCGACGACCGCCAAGCTCGGCTACACCAACGTCTACGCCGCCGCCGGCCCCAACGGGCTGGACCCCAAGCTCAAGGAGGTCCCGACGCGGGTGTACGTGCCCAACAGCGGCTCCGGCACGGTGTCGGTCATCGACCCCGCCACGTTCAAGGTGATCGACACGTTCCCCACCGGCCCGACGCCTCAGCACGTGGTGCCGTCCTACGACCTCACCAAGCTGTGGGTGAACAACAACGGCGGCAGCCTCACGCCGATCGATCCGATGACGGGCAAGCCGGGCACGACGGTGCCGATGGACGACCCGTACAACATGTACTTCACACCCGACGGGAAGTACATGATCATCGTGGCCGAGGCCCGTGAGCGGCTCTACTTCCTGGATCCCAACACCCTCGCGATCAAGGACACCCTGGACGTTCCCTGTCCCGGGGTGAACCACATCGACTGGTCGGCCGACGCCCGTTACTTCATCGCCACCTGCGAGTTCGGCGGCGCCCTCGTCAAGATCGATACCGCCACCCACCAGGTGCTGGGCCGGCTGGCCCTGGGGACGACCAGCCAGAGCATGCCCCAGGACATCCGCCTGACCCCCGATGGTCGCTACTTCTACGTCGCTGACATGATGGCCGACGGCCTGCACGTGATCGACGGCGACAGCTTCACCAAGGTCGGGTTCATCCCGACCGGCATCGGCGCCCACGGCATCTACCCGAGCCGCGACGGGACCCGGATGTACGCCATCAACCGGGGCAGTCACAGCACGAGCGGCGCCCCGCGCGGTCCGGGCAGCGTGTCGGTGGTCGACTTCCGCTCCGGGACCTACGGCGCGGTCGTGGACAACTGGCCCGTTCCCGGCGGCGGGAGCCCGGACATGGGCAACCTCACCGTCGACGGCAAGCAGCTCTGGCTGGGCGGTCGCTACGACGCCGAGGTGTACTGCTTCGACACCACCACCGGGAAGCTCCTGGCCCGGATCCCCGTCGGGCAGGGCCCCCACGGCCTGACCGTGTGGCCCCAGCCCGGCCGCTACTCGCTGGGTCACACCGGCGACATGCGCTGACGGGTCGGCACGGCGGGTGGGGTCATCGGTACGGTTCGGGCATGAGCGATGAGGGGCGCGTTGCCTACGACGAGTTCGGTCTGTTCCACGAGAACGCGGCCGAGTACGGGTTGCCCTACGAGGGGCCGCCCACGGTGCGTCGGGTCGAGGTCGAGGTCGAGCCCGGCCGGAAGCTGAGCGCCCTGGTCTGGGGTGAGGGCGACCCCGAGCTGGTCCTCCTCCACGGGGGGTCGCAGAACGCCCACACCTGGGACACCGTCGCCATGGCGTTGCGGCCCCGGCCGCTCGTGGCCATCGACCTGCCCGGTCACGGTCACTCCGACGGGCCCGGCGAGCGCCAGCGGGCTGACCGCGGGCCGAGCGGCGCGGCTGAGGACGTCGCCGTCGTCATCCGGGAGCTGGCGCCGAACGCCCACGGCGTGATCGGCATGTCCTTCGGGGGCCTCACCACCATCGGCCTCACCGAGGTCGCTCCGGAGCTCGTCCGCAGGGTCGTGCTGGTCGACATCCTCCCGGGCCTCAAGGCCGAGCACGCCGCCCACATCGGGGCGTTCGTCAATGGCCCCGCCACCTTCCCCAGCTTCCAGGAGCTGCTCGACCGCACGAAGCAGTTCAACCCCCTCCGCTCCGAGTCGT
>DASXLH010000192.1:0-5107 GCA_036496335.1 Acidimicrobiales bacterium | reverse complement strand
TCGAAGATCGGCTTGTGGTACACGCCCGAGACCAGGTCCTCGAGGTTGTGATCCCGCAGCACCTGATACCGCTTGCCCTCGCCGGACCAGACGTGGATCTCGTGGCCGTCGGCGATGAGCCGCTCCCACACGTCCCGCGTCCCCGACCGAAGCTTGTAGTCGATCGAGAGGATCGTGTAGTCGACGTCGAAGAAGATCCGCATCCCCGACGAGGGTAGTTGGGTCGTCCGGAGCGGCCACGGCTCCGAGTGGACGCGCCGCGACGCAACGACGACGGTGTTCGACGGCAGGGAGGCCAACCATGACCGATGACGACGACGCCGATCGGGACGAGTCAGAGCTCCTAGCGGGCATCCGGTCGATCTGCCTCGGCTTCCCGGAGGCCACCGAGCGACTGAGCCACGGCACGCCGACGTTCTTCGTCCGGGGCAAGACCTTCGTGTACGCCTGGCTGGACGGGCACCACGACAACGCCTTCCCGCATCTCTGGTGCGCCGCCGCCCCCGGTGTGCAGGACGCGCTCGTGACGTCGGAGCCGTCGCGCTTCTTCCGACCGCCTTACGTGGGCCACCGTGGCTGGATCGGCATGCGTCTCGACGGCTCCGTCGACTGGGACGAGATCGCCGAGGTGGGCGAGGACGCCTACCGGGCCGTGGCCCCGAAGCGGCTGGTCGCCGGGCTGGACGGCGCCGAGCCGGCGCCCTGACCACCGGCGGACACGTCAGAGGTAGCGGGCGTCGCCCTCGGCGGGATGGTGGGCGTTGACCGGGTCGAGGTCACCACGGGCCCGGTAGAGCTCGGCCAGGGTGAGCTCGCCGCCGGGGACCGTGGCCGCTCCGGCCAGCCAGGTCTCCGCCTCACGGTGGGCGAAGGGCCTGAACTGCACGTCGGCCAGGCAACGTCCCGGGCGGATCACGGCCGGGTGAAGACCACGCATGGCCTCGTTGGTGGTGATGAGGAGGAGGACCCGCAGCCCGTGGCCGAGGATGCCGTCGGTGAGGTTGAGCAGGCGGCTCATCGAGGCGCCGGCGTCGACCCGGGCATCGGCTCGGATCAGCTCGTCGGC
Organism: Acidimicrobiales bacterium; assembly: GCA_036496335.1. Classification (GTDB taxonomy): domain Bacteria; phylum Actinomycetota; class Acidimicrobiia; order Acidimicrobiales; family CADCSY01; genus JAEKLB01. Next base: position 4,041 of record DASXLH010000192.1, on the reverse strand, counting down.
GTCCTCCACCACCAGGATCTTCCAGCGGCTGGTGCTCACCGACCGCGGGTCCCAGAGGTCCTCGTCGGCGACGACCTGCATGAGGTACTCGGGCGAGCCGAAGAACGCCTCGGGGTCGAGGACGAAGTGGATGTCGGCCCAGTCCCGCCACTCGTGGCCGAGCGACCGGATGGCCGTCGTCTTGCCCGTGCCCGGCTCCCCGTACCAGAGCAGGAGGCGGCCGCCGTGCTCGGGCGGCTCCGGGAGCGCGGCCAGGCGGGCCAGGGCGGCCCCCACCTCCCCCGGGTAGTTGGGGGCGATGGCATCCCAGCTCGGCGTGTCGACCCACCGGCGGTGCCGGCTGGGCGCGCCGCCGTTGCCGACCGTCCACATCGTGAGCCGGGCCTTGCCCTCCGTGGGCTGAGGCGGCGGCACCGCCCGGCGCACGCCGGCCATCACCTCGTCGGCCAGCTCCGAGGTGGTGGCGGTCACCATCACCTGCACCTCGGGACGCCGGCTCAGCAGCACGAGGTGCAACGCCCAGCCGTCGCCCACGAAGAGGCGCTGGCAGTCGCCGTTGTCCTGCACGAGCTCCCTGGCCAGCGAGGCCTCCCGTGGCGAGAGCCCGTCGATGCTGTGCACCTCCGGGAAGAAGGCCTGGCGGGCGTAGGGCTGCTCGCCCTCCAGGAAGCGGAGGGTGGCGAGATCGACCAGGCGGGCGGCCAGACCGCGATCGCTCAGCGGCCACACCGCCTGCGGCACCTTCAGCCATTCGGGCATCGGCGAGACGGCACGCATCGGCTCCACCCGGCCATTCGAGCAGCCGATCCTCGAAACCGTCGAACCTGGCCGACGCGAGATCCCGCGGAAGGGTAGGGGGTTGGTACCACGAAGCAGGATGACGTGGTCGCTTCCTGGTCCCGCCGGCGCGGCTGTGGTGTGCTGAGCCCGTGTTGCGGGTGAGCATCGCGGTCCTGCGCCGCCGGCGGGGCAACGTCATCGTGCTCGCGCTCGTCGCCGCCCTGCTCCTGGGGGGCGGGTTGGCGGCGGTGGCGGGCGCTCGCCGGTCGTCGAGCGCAATGGACCGATTTCTCGCGTTCAACCGGCCCGAGGACGCCTTCGTGCTCCCACCGGACGACGGCACGCTCGACATGGGCGCCGTCGACAAGCTGCCGCAGGTCGCGGCAGCGCAATACCAGTCGTATCTCGCCATGGTCCCGACCGCGCCGGACGGTCGCCCGATGGTGGACGCGGCCGGGAGCATCAACCCCTTCCTCTACACACCCGTCGTCGGGCCGGCCGATGCGATCGGACGACATCGGGTGATCCGGGGTCGTGACATCGATCCGAGGCAACCGCTCGAGATCGCCATCGACGAGGAGCTCGCCGCCGACGATCACCTCCGACCGGGGGATCACCTCCGGCTCGCCACCTACGGGGTCGAGCAGCTCGACAGCCTGTTCAACTCGAGTGAGATCCCGCAGCCGACCGGTCCCGCCGTGGACTTCACGATCGTGGGCATCGTGCGGGCCCCGGCCGATGTGCACCCCGGCGGTGACACCGCCCAGATCACCTACGGCGGGACGAAGGACATCTACCTCACACCCGCTTTCTTCGAGCGCTTCGGCGATCAGGTCGCGGCCTACGACCCGCCGGTACCGGGCTCGGCGCAGGCCGTGCGGCTCCGTCATGGAGAGGCCGATCTCGCTGCCTTCGAGAAGGGCGTCCAGGCGTTGCCGGGTGGAGCGGACGCTTCGATCCAGACCGGCGGCTCCGACGCGCTCGACTCCGCTCGTACGGCTCAGCGGGCCATCTCGGTGGAGACGACCTCGCTGCTCGCCCTGGCGGCCGTCCTCGTCCTGGCCGGATTCGCGCTGGTCGCTCAGGAGTTCTCCCGGTTGGCCCGTGGCACCACGACCGAGTTGGGAACCCTTCGCTCTCTCGGTCTTCGACCCCGAGAGCTCGTGGCGGTGGCAGCCGGTCCCGCACTGGGTGTCGCGGTGTTGGGCGCGGCCGGGGCCATCGGCGTCGCCGTCTTGGCCTCGCCGCTCATGCCCATCGGTCTCGGGCACCAGGCCGAGATCGACCCCGGCATGCACCTCGACGCCCCGGTCGTCCTCGGCGGAGCGCTGCTCGTCCTCATCGTGTTCGTCGGCACCGCCGTCCTCGGGGCCGTGTCCGCCGTCCGTTCCCTCCGCCCCTCAAGGGTGAGCACCCCCCGACGGCCGCTGGCCCTGGCCGACCGACTGGCAAAGCTCGGCGCCCCCGTGAGTCCGATCGTCGGCGCCAGCTTCGCCACCGAGCGCCGAGCCGGACAACAGGCGGCGCCGCTCCGTTCGGCGGTGATCGCCGCCAGCGTGGCCCTCGCGGCGCTGGTCGCCGTCACCACCTACACGGCGAGCCTGCAGCGACTCGTCCGCGAACCGGCGCAACAAGGTGCTGAGTGGGACCTGACCGTGGGGAACCCGAACGGCAGCGACTTCCAGGACGCCGACAGGACCGCGCTCGTCGACGAGCCCGGGGTGGCGGGCGTCAGCGCCGTCATCGACCCTCAGAGTCGCGCCACCGTCAACGGCTTCGACGTCTCGATCGCAGGCTTCGACGAGGTCGCCGGCGCGGTCACGCCGAGGCTTCTTGCCGGTCGCCTACCGATCCGGCCCGGGGAGGTCGTGCTCGGCCGGCGTACCGCCCAACACCTCCACGCCGGAGTCGGCGACACCGTCGAGCTCGAGTTCAACGCCTCTCAACGCCAGTTGACCGTGGTGGGCACGGCGATGCTCAACGCCGGCATCGCATCCACGATGCAGATCGGCGACGGGGCGATCGTGACCGACGAGCAGCTCCGCCAGCTCGATCCGACCACTCGGCTCAACATCTTCCTCGTCCATGTCGACCCCAAGGTGTCGATCGACGACGAGATAGCCGCCTTGCGGCCGCGGTGGGCCAACGTCTCCCGGCCGGCGCCGGCCGTCGACGTCGTGAACCTCGAGAGGGTGAAGTCGATCCCCATGTTCCTCGCCGCCGGAGTCGGCATCGCCGCCCTGGTGCTCCTGGCGCTGGCGTTGAGCGTCTCGGCCCGTCAACGCCGCCACGATCTGGGCGTCTTCAAGGCGATCGGCGCCACTCGCCGCCAGGTGGTGCTCGTGCTCGGCTGGCAGGCCCTCTGGCTGTACGGCCTGGCGGCACTCGTGGGCCTACCGGTCGGCGTCGTGCTCGGCCACCTGGCCTGGAGTCGCGTCGTCGACGACCTCGGCGCGCTCATGCCACCGTCGCTGCCCACCGGGGCGGTGGCCATGATCACCGGGCTGGGACTGCTCCTGACCGTCGGGCTCGGCGTCGCATCGGCGCAGGTGGCCGTCAGGAGTCGTGCCGCACAAGCGCTTCGCACGGAATGACACGGCTCCACCAACGGACCCTGGCCTGGCCGACCGTCGTCGGCGGTCGGGGTCGGTCCTGACGACACGCCCCCCGACGTCTCCGTAGTGTCGAGCGCATGAGCGAACTGCCGACGGCAACCCTCGGACGCACCGGCGAAACCGTGACCAAGCTGGGCTACGGCGCCATGGAGCTGCGAGGCGGACGGGATCCGTTCGGCATGAGCCGCAAGCTCGACGACCCCGAGGTGGAGCGGCTGCTCAACTCCGTGCTCGATGCCGGCATCAACCTGATCGACACGTCGCCCGACTACGGCGACTCGGAGGAGCACATCGGACGCTGGCTCTCGCACCGCCGCGACGAGTACTTCCTGGCCAGCAAGTGCGGATGCGCCGTGGGCGAGGACGCCCAGGGCGGTGGGTTCCGCGACCACACCTTCACCCGGGAGAACATCCGGGCCGGGGTCGAGCAGAGCCTTCGTCGGATGCAGACCGACCACCTCGACCTGGTCCAGTTCCACGTCAGCCCCTCTCGCGAGACCCTCGAGGACAACGACGCCGTGGCCGAGCTCGTGGCGCTGCGAGACGAGGGAAAGATCCGCTTCCTGGGGATGTCCGGCACGCTCCCGAACCTTCCCGACCACATCGCCATGGGCGTGTTCGACGCCTTCCAGATCCCGTACTCGGC
>DASXLH010000191.1:0-5973 GCA_036496335.1 Acidimicrobiales bacterium | reverse complement strand
GTCGCAGGCCGGGCTGTCACTCACGTCCAACCCGCTCAAAATGTCCGCTCGCGCCGCCGCTCGTCCTCTTCATCAGACCCACGCTCGGGCCGGCTCAGATCGATCCCGAGCTCCTCGGCCGTCCGGAAGACGTCCTCGTCGAGCTCGCGCATCTCGATCTCCTCGCCGGTGGTCGAGAGGACCTCGACGTTGAGGCAGAGGGCCTGCATCTCCTTGATGAGCACCTTGAAGCTCTCGGGGATGCCGGGCTCGGGGATGTTCTCGCCCTTGACGATGGCCTCGTAGACCTTCACCCGGCCGAGCACGTCGTCGGACTTGATGGTGAGGAGCTCCTGGAGGCAGTAGGCCGAGCCGTAGGCCTCGAGCGCCCAGACCTCCATCTCGCCGAACCGCTGGCCGCCGAACTGGGCCTTCCCGCCCAGGGGCTGCTGCGTGATCATCGAGTAAGGGCCGGTCGAGCGGGCGTGGATCTTGTCGTCGACCAGGTGGGCGAGCTTCAGGATGTAGACGTAGCCGACCGTGATCGGGTTGTCGTAGCGCTCACCGGTGCGGCCGTTGTAGAGGGTGGCCTTGCCGTCGCGGCTCACGAGCCGCTGGCCGTCGACCGATTCCGGCCGGATGTTCTCCAGGATCTGCTGGATCGTGGGGTGCGATCCGGCTCGCTCGGTCTCGTCCCAGTGGGCGCCGTCGAAGACCGGCGTGGCGATGTGGATCGAGCCGGGGGCCTTGGCCCGGGTCTTGGTCTCGGTGCCCTTCAGGGCCTCGATGCCGACGGCTTCGCCGTTGACGTCCCAGCCCCATCGGGCGGCGTAGCCGAGATGGGCCTCGAGCACCTGGCCGACGTTCATCCGGGAGGGGACGCCGAGGGGGTTGAGGATCACGTCGACCGGGGTGCCGTCCTCGAGGAAGGGCATGTCCTCCACGGGGAGGATCCGGCTGATGACGCCCTTGTTGCCGTGGCGCCCGGCCAGCTTGTCGCCGACGGAGATCTTGCGCTGCTGGGCCACGTAGACCCGGACCAGCTGGTTGACGCCGGGGGGCAGCTCGTGGTTCTCGTCGCGGCTGAAGACCTTGACGTCGATGACCTTGCCCTCTTCGCCGTGCGGGACCTTGAGGGAGGTGTCGCGGACCTCGCGGGCCTTCTCACCGAAGATGGCCCGCAGGAGGCGCTCCTCGGGGGTGAGCTCGGTCTCGCCCTTGGGGGTGACCTTGCCGACCAGCACGTCGCCGGGGCCGACCTCGGCGCCGACCCGGATGATCCCCCGCTCGTCGAGGTCCTTCAGGATCTCCTCGGAGAGGTTCGGGATGTCGCGGGTGATCTCCTCGGGCCCGAGCTTGGTGTCGCGGGCGTCGATCTCGTGGCTGTGGATGTGGATCGACGTGAGGACGTCGTCACGCACGAGACGCTCGGACAGGATGATGGCGTCCTCGAAGTTGTAGCCCTCCCACGGCATGTAGGCGGCGAGGAGGTTCTTGCCCAGGCCCAGCTCGCCCATGTCGGTCGAGGGACCGTCGGCCAGCAGCTGGCCGGCGGACACCGTGTCGCCCTCGCGGACCCGCGAGCGCTGGTTGATGCAGGTGTCCTGGTTGGAGCGGCGGAACTTGGCCAGGCGGTGGATCTTGCGGCCGACGCCCTTGCCGTACTCGACGGTGATGTGGTCGCCGGTGACCTCGACGACCGTCCCCTCCTCGTCGGCGAGGATGATGTCGCCGCCGTCGCGGGCGGCGCGGGCCTCCATGCCGGTGCCGATGAACGGCGCCTCCGGCCGGAGCAGCGGCACGGCCTGGCGCTGCATGTTGGCGCCCATGAGGGCCCGGTTGGCGTCGTCGTGCTCGAGGAATGGGATCAGCGAGGTGCCGACCGAAACGATCTGGCGGGGCGAGACGTCCATGAGCTGGACCTCCACCGGCGGCACGGCGGAGATCTCCGTCGTGGCGCCGAAGAACACGTCCCGCTCGAGCTGGAGCTTCAGGTCGGACAGCGAGGCGGCCTGCGGGCTGCGCCGGACCAGGATCCGGTCCTCCTTGAAGGTGCCGTCCGGGTTGAGGGGGGCGTTCGCCTGGGCGACGACGTACTCCTCCTCCTCGTCGGCGGCGAGGTAGAGGATCTCGTCCGTCACCCGGCCGTTGACGACCTTTCGGTAGGGCGACTCGATGAACCCGAACTCGTTGACCCGGGCGTAGGTAGCGAGGGCGCCCTGGAGGCCGATGTTCGGGCCTTCCGGGGTCTCGATCGGGCACATGCGGCCGTAGTGCGAGAAGTGGACGTCACGGACCTCGAAGCCGGCCCGCTCACGGGAGAGGCCGCCGGGGCCGAGGGCCGACAGCCGCCGGCGGTGGTTGAGCCCCGACAGCGGGTTGACCTGGTCCATGAACTGCGACAGCTGGCTGGTGCCGAAGAACTCCTTGATGGCGGCGACCACCGGCCGGATGTTGATCAGCGTCTGGGGCGTGATGGCCTCGACGTCCTGGGTGGTCATGCGCTCGCGGACGACCCGCTCCATCCGGGACAGGCCGATGCGGACCTGGTTCTGGATGAGCTCGCCCACCGAGCGGATGCGGCGGTTGGCGAAGTGGTCCTGGTCGTCGAGGCGGTAGCCGGGGACGCCGTTGGCCAGCGAGAGCATGTAGGTGCAGGCGGCCAGGACCTCGATGCGCGACAGCGTCGACTGGTCGGGATCAGGCAGCTCCACCCCGGTGATGCCGAACTGCTCGACGATCTTGGCGATCTCGGGGCCGAGCTTGCGGTTGAGCTTGTAGCGACCGACCCGGGACAGGTCGTAGCGCTTGTTGTTGAAGAAGGCGTTCTCGAAGTAGTTGCGCGCCGCGTCGGGGGTCGGCGGCTCACCCGGGCGGGCCCGCTTGTAGATCTCGATGAGGGCCTCCTCCTGGGTGGGAGCGAGGTCCTTGTCCTTCTCCCACTGGCCCTCGAGGAAGTCGAAGTGGCGCACGAGGCGGTCGAGGAAGCCGGGGTGGTTCTCCTCGTCGTAGCCGAGGGCGCGGAGCAGGACGAAGAGGGAGAGTCGGCGCTTGCGGGCCACCCGGGTGCCGGCCGTGACGTCCTTGCCGGGCTTCTGCTCGACGTCGAACTCGATCCACTCACCGCGGTAGGGGTGGATGGTGCCGGTGACGAGCTGGTGCTTGGCCAGGTTGCGGAGCCGGAACCGCTCCCCCGGCTGGAAGATGACGCCCGGCGAGCGCACCAGCTGGGAGACGACCACCCGCTCGGTGCCGTTGATGATGAAGGTGCCCTTCTCGGTCATCATCGGGAAGTCCCCCATGAAGACCGTCTGCTCCTTGATCTCGCCGGTGGTGGCGTTCATGAAGCGGGCCCGGACGAAGATCGGCGCGGAGAAGGTCATGTCCTTCTCCTTGCACTCCTCCACCGAGAACTTGGGCGGCGGGCGCAGGTCCTCGTCGTCCGGATCGAACTCGAGCTCGAGGCGCAGCGTGCCGCTGAAGTCCTCGATCGGGCTGATGTCGCGGAACGTCTCGGCCAGGCCGGCCTGGAGGAACCACTCGAAGGAAGAGCGCTGGATCGAGATCAGATCCGGGAGATCGAGGACCTCGTCGAGGTTCGCGAAGGAATAGCGGTCCCGGGCAGCGGGAAGGACAGCAGGCACGGACTACTCCTCGGCGGAGAAGGGGCTGGACAGCACGAGCGCGCGAGTTCCCCGGCCTTGAAGCGGGGAAGGACAGCGGCGACGCACGGCAACCGGCGATGCTACTGACGCGAGGAACCAAGCGCAACAGCTGCGCGGGGCTGCCTCGGTTTGCGGAGCAGGGTACGACGAAACGACGTCATTCGTCAATCACTCGCGGCGTACGGTATGGCCGGCCGGTGCCCGGCCACCGCTCCAGGCGCGCCGTCCCATCGTCTGGGAAGCCAGGCTGGGTTTGGTCTAGGAAGCCCGCCTGCGTTCGTCTAGGAAGCCAGCCGGCGTTCGTCTAGGAAGCCAGCCTGCGTTCGTCTAGGAAGAACGCGTGATCACCGTGTTCGGGCGCAGGGCGGTGCTCGAGGCGCTGTTGGACCCGACCGTCGACGTGAGCCTCGTGCTCGTCGACCGGGAGGCGAGGGGCGAGGCCGTCGACGCCGTGGTGGAGGCCGCCCGGGGCCGGTCGGTGGTGCTCAAGCGGGTGTCGGCCGCCAAGGTCACCCGCGTGTCGGGGAGCGGCCGCCACGACCAGGGCGTGGTCGCCGAGGTCGAGGCGCCGGGGGTGGCCGAGCTCGACGGGTGGTTGGCCGGCCGGGCCAGCGGCCCGGTGTCGCTCCTGCTCCTCGACGGCGTCACCACGCCCGCCAACGTGGGGATGATCCTGCGCACCGCCACCGCCGCCGGGCTCGACGGGGTGGTCCTCCCCCGCTCCGGCTCGCCCGACATCGGGCCGTTGGTGGTGAAGGCCTCGGCCGGCGTCGCCTTCCGGGCCAGCGTCCTGGCGGCCGACTCCCCCGCTCACGCCGCCGGCGCGCTGCACGACTCGGGGGTGACGACGGTGGGCCTCCGGGGCGGCGACGCCCCGGTCCTGTTCGACTCGGCCCTGCCCGAGCGGGCCGCCTACGTCCTGGGCAACGAGAGCTGGGGGGTGAGCCTCGCCTGCGACGAGTGGCGGTCCATCCCCCTCGCCAACGGCGTCGAATCCCTCAACGTCGCCGTCGCCGCCGGCCTGGTCGCCTACGAGGTGGCGCGACGGTCCTGACCTGACGGCGCCGGGCACCGGCGCGGACGGCTGTCACGAAGCGGTCCCGGCCGGTGTCCTAGGTCCCGGATGGGGACGTCACCGGTGGAGACTCTGACGGTGGAGGGGTCCGGGCAGCTCGACGGGCGCGAGCCGGTGGGCGACGCGGAGGTGTTCGCCGCGCTCTACCCGGCGCTGCGCCGCCTGGCCGCGGTCACGGGTGGGTCCGACGACGACCCCGACGACCTGGTCCAGGAGGCGGTGGCCCGCACCCTCAGGGCGCTCGGCCGCCAGGGCCTCACCCTGGCCGGGCTCGACAACCCGGGGGCGTACCTCCGGCGCACGATCGTCAACCTGGCGTCGAACCGTCGTCGGTCGCTGGCCCGACTGCGAGTGGCGATGAGCCGGGTCGGACGGACCGACGAGGCTTCCCTCCCCGAGTACTCCTCGGACCTGGCCGACCTCCTGCGGATCGACCCTCGAACTCGGGCGGTCCTGTACCTGGTCGAGGTCGAGGACCTGACCTATGCCGAGGCGGGGGCGCTGCTGGGGCTCACCGAGGAGGCGGCCCGGACCCGGGCGGCCCGAGCCCGGCGCCGCCTGCGGGTCGAGCTGCTCGACGAGCTCGGGGGCCAGGAGGGCGGGCCGGTACCCGCCCAGCCGGCCGACGAGGACCCGTCGCCCGGGAACCACGAGGAAGAAGAGGAAGAAGGGGTGCCCGGTGGGTGAGCTGCGTCGACGTCTGGAGGAGCTCGCCGGACGGGGCGAGCCACGAGGGGCAGCCCGGGTGTGGCACGACGGCACCGACGACACGGTGCCGGCGGCCCGGGGCCGGCGGGTCCAACCCGCGTTCGCCTTCCTCGCCCTCCTCGTCGTGACGGCCCTTGTCGCTACCGCCCTGGTCCGGACCGGGTCGGGGACCGGCGGCCCCCGGTCGGCCCGTTCCGGAGCCGATGCCCGGCTGATCGCCGCCAGCCGCCTCGACCGGCTGGCCGACTGCGATGCCCTCCTCGGCTACCTCGAGAAGGAGGCGCTCACCCAGGTGGGCCCCTACGGCCTGCAGGACCCCGCGGCGTTGCGCAACACCTCCCGTGCCGACTCCCCGGTCGGAGCCGGCACGGACAGCGCCATCGCGGAGGGCCAATCGGCTGCCCCGGCGGAGCCATCGACCTCCGAGGCGTCGTCGTCCGGGTCGGCGAGCGACTTCTCGTCCACCAACATCCAGGAGGCGGGGGTGGACGAGCCCGACGTGGTGAAGACCGACGGCACCATCGTCTACGCCCTCGCCGACGGAAC
>DASXLH010000190.1:0-2707 GCA_036496335.1 Acidimicrobiales bacterium | reverse complement strand
GACGGGGCAGATCCGACATAGAACGGAACGTGGTCGTCGCTCAGAGGCCGTGGGTGGCGAGCCAGGGGCGCAGGATGGCGAGGAAGGCGTCCGGCTGCTCGAGGTGGGCGGTGTGGCCGGCCCCGGGCACCACCGCGTAGGTGGCGTTCGGGCCGATGGCGGCCGCCAGGCGTTCGCCGGCGGCGCGGAACTTGGCGTCGAGCTCGCCGGCCAGCACCAGGACGGGCACGTCGATGTCGGCCAGGTCGTCCCACAGGGCCAGCTGGGTCCCCGTGCCGGCCAGGCGCAGGCTCGAGGCCAGGCCCTGGGCGGTGTTCACCAGTCGACCGTCGCGGTCGGCGGCGGCGGCGTCGAGGGTGGCGAACAGGGGTTGGGCCAGCCACTCGTCGACGAAGGCGGCGACGCCGATCTCGCCGATCCGGTCGGCCAAACGCTCGTCGGCGGCCCTCCGGGCGGCCCGCTCGTCGGCGTCGTCGATGCCACCGGTGGCGCTGACCAGGACCAGGCCGAGGACCGCGTCGGGCGCGTACAGAGCGGTGTGCAGGCAGTAGCGGCCCCCCATCGAATAGCCCACGTAGGTGGCCGCTCCGGCCGCCTCGGCCAGGAGCTCGGCCCCCTGCACCAGGCCCGTCTCGATGGCCGAGGCGGCGCCGTGGCCCGGGGCGTCCACCGTGACCACCTCGTGGTCGGCGGCCAGGATGGTGGCGACGGGATCCCAGGATCCCCCGGTCTGGGTGAAGCCGTGCACCAGGGCCAGACGAGGACCGTCGCCGATCCGACGGGCCGGCAGGGAGGGCATCACCGGTGACCGTACAGGCGACCTTCGCGGCGACGTTGGTGGACGAATGGGTGCGCGGCGGCGTCACCGACGCGGTCGTGTGCCCCGGATCCCGGTCGACGCCGTTGGCCCTCGCCCTGGCAGCCGACGGCCGCCTCCGGCTCCACGTCCACCACGACGAGCGTTCGGCCGGCTTCACCGCCCTCGGGCTGGGTCTCGCCCATGGGCGCCCCGCCGTGGTCTTGACCACCAGCGGGACGGCCGCGGTCGAGCTGCACCCGGCGGTCGTCGAGGCGTCGATGGCCGGTGTGCCGATGATCGCCTGCACCGCCGACCGCCCGCCGGAGCTGCAGGACGTCGGTGCTCCCCAGACCATCGATCAGACCCATCTCTTCGGCCGGGCCGCCCGGTGGTACGCGGCACCGGGCGTGGCCGACGAGGCGTGGCGGCCGACCTGGAGGTCGCTGGCGGCCCGATCCGTCATCGAGGCCACCGGACCGTGGCCCGGCCCCGTCCACCTCAACCTCGCCTTCCGTGACCCGCTCGTCGGCCACGCGGACGAGCTACCGCCTGGCCGGGACGGAGGCGCGCCGTGGGAGCGTGGGGCGCCTCGTGCGGGGTCGGGAAGCGTGGTCGACCCGGGGCTCACGACCACCCTGGCCCGAGCCCGAGGCCTCCTGATCGCCGGCGGCGGGATCGACGTCCCCGAAGGCGTCTTCGAGCTGGCCGAGACGGCCGGGTGGCCGGTGCTGGCCGATCCCCGCTCCGGTTGTCGGGTGCCGGGCGAGCTCACCGTGGCCGCCTTCGATGCCATCCTCCGCCACGACGCCTTCGCCGCCGAGCACCGCCCCGAGGTGGTCATCCGGCTCGGCTCGCCCTCGGCCTCCAAGGTGCTCGGGCAGTGGTTGGCCTCGGCCGGCGGTCTGCAGCTGGCCGTGGCCGGACCGGGCCGACGCTACGACCCCGACCACGACGCCGACATCGTGGTCGCGGCCGAGCCCGGCGCGTGGTGCTCGTCGCTGGCCGCTGAGCTGGCCGGTCTCGATGTCGACGCCGGCTGGGCATCGGGTTGGCGGACCGCCGAGGCGGCCGCTCAGGCCGCCGTCGACCGGGTCCTGGGTCGGCGCCCTGCCATCTCGGAGCCGGCCGTGGCCCGGCACCTGGCCGCCGAGCTCCCCGATGGGGCCACCCTGGTGGTCGGCTCGTCGATGCCGGTGCGCGACGTCGAATGGTTCTCGGCGCCGCGGTCGGGCCTGCGGGTGCTCGCCAACCGGGGCGCCAACGGCATCGACGGGGTCGTCTCCACTGCGGTGGGGGTCGCCCTCGCCTGCGACGGTGCACCCACCGCGGCGCTAGTCGGCGACCTGTCGTTCCTGCACGACGCCAGCGCCCTCCTGGCCCTGGCTGACCGCCGCGTCGACCTGACGATCGTGGTCGTCGACAACCGGGGCGGCGGGATCTTCTCGTTCCTCCCGCAGGCGGCCGCCATCCCGCCCGACCGCTTCGAGCTCCTGTTCGGTACACCCCACGACGTCGACCTGCTGGCCCTGGCCCGGGTCCATGGGCTGGCCGTCCGGGGTGTCCGCACCGCCGCCGACCTCGACGACGCCCTGGGTTCGGTGGGCGAGCTCGGGGTCCGGGTGGTGGTGGCCCGCACCGACCGGGCCAGCAACGTCGCCGTCCACGACGAGCTCCACGCCGAGGTAGCCAGAGTCCTCTAATCGGAGGTGGGGGAGACACCTCTCAGCCAGCTGGGCGGGCTGCGCAGCGCCAGCGGAGCAGCCTCGCGGACGGGTACGGATGCGTTCCGCAAAAATGTCACGGCCGGATCAAGGCTCCCAGCATGGCCTGAAGCTTGGCTCGGGTCTCCGTGAGCTCGGTCTCCGGGTCGGAGTCGGCGACGATCCCGTTGCCGGCGAAGAGGCGGGC
>DASXLH010000189.1:0-3695 GCA_036496335.1 Acidimicrobiales bacterium | reverse complement strand
CATGGCGCTCCACACGCCCCGATGCTCGCGCTGCGCCCACGGGAAGACCGGATGGCCCGACGCGTGAACGTCATCGTGGGGGCGCTCGTACCCTTCCCTGCGTGGCGACCCGGATCGACCGTCCGTCGGCCCGCGTGGTGGTCATCGACGAGACCGGGCACGTGCTGCTGTTCAAGATCGACGATCCCCAGGACGCCAGACCGGCTATCTGGATCACGCCGGGCGGGGGCATCGAGCCGGGCGAGTCGGTGGTCGCGGCGGCCTGCCGGGAGCTGTTCGAGGAGACGGGGCGCCAAACGACTAACGGGGCTCTCGGCGCGCCCATCGCCGTCTGCCGCGGCGACTGGGAGTTCCGAGGGGTGCCGCTGCATTCCGTCGACTGGTTCTTCGGGTTGCGAACGACGAGGTTCGAGCCCGAGGTCGACGGCTACAGCGATCTCGAGCGGGAGATCCAAGGCGAAGCCCGCTGGTGGCATCCCGATGAGCTGGACACCACCGAGGAGCTGACGCTGCCAGCCGGTCTGGCCGAACTGGCCCGGGCGGTTGCCCGGGAAGCCCACCCGTCGGAGCCGGTCGAGCTGGCCTGGCTGGCGGTCTGACGCCGTTCCCTGAAGACCCAGACCGGGCCCGAAGTGATCGAGGCAAGCTGGCACCATTCGAGGGGAGGCTCAGTGGCAACAGAAGACGATCTCCGCGCTATCGCCCTTTCCCTGCCCGAGACCGACGAGCGACCCACCTACGGGCGGCGGCCCGGTTGGCGCGTCAGGGGACGTGGATTCACCGGCATCTGGAAGGACGATGCGAGCGCGGTCGTCATGGCCGAGGACATCGCCGAGAAGGGCGCCCTCTTGACCTCGGCGCCCGACAAGTACTTCACAACCGCTCACTACGACGACTCACCTCGCCTGCTCGTCCGGCTCGCCAACGTCGACGCCCGCGAGCTTCGAGAGCTCGTCACAGAGTCCTGGCGCCAGCACGCTCCCTCCGAGCTGGTGGCGGACTTCGACGCCGCCCATGGCACCCAGGACGCCGAGCGGAAGCCAGCAAGTCCGCGAAAGCCTCCCCGTCGTCGCGAGCCACCTGGCTAGCTTCAGCCCGTGGGGGAGCTCACCGGCCGACGGATCCTCGTGGTGGGTGCATCGAAAGGCATCGGCCGAGGCGTCTCGTTGCGCCTCGACCGTGAAGGGGCTCGGTTGGCGGTGGCCGCCCGCAGCCTCGACCTCCTGGACGCCCTTGCCTCGAAGTGCCAGGGCGAGGTGGTGGCCCTGCCCTGCGACGTCACCGTGGGCGACTCCTGTCGCGAGGCCGTGGCGGCCGCGGCTGAGCACCTCGGCGGCCTGGACGCCCTCGTCTACGCGACCGGCATGGGAGTGGTGTCCTCGCTCGAGAACGCAACCCACGAGCACTGGGTGACGGCGTTTGCAGACGAACGTGATCGGCGCCAGCGTCGTCACCGCCGCGGCCGCGCCCCATCTCGCCGCCGCCGATGGCGTGGCGATCTACTTCTCGAGCGTGTCCGCTCAGCTCACGCCCCCATGGACGGGCCTCGGCGTCTACCTCGCCTCCAAGGTCGCCCTGGAGAAGGTGGTCCAGGTCTGGACGTTGGAGGAGCCGAAGGTGCGATTCACCACGATCGTGGTCGGCTCGACCAGCGGCGGCAACTTCTTCACCGACGCCATCGTGCCCGTGCCGGAGGACCTGGACCGGTTCCGCGCCGAGTGGGAGGCGCGTGGCTATCTCGCCGACGAGCAGCTCAGCCCCGAGGACCAGGCCCAGGCGGTGGTCGACGTCATCACCAGTCGGGCCCAGATCGACACCATCTGGGTACGACCCCGCAGCATCATGCAGCTACCCGCCGACTGAGGCGGCCTACGACGCCTACCCGGTGGGGGGTTGGCAGGTGTAGGCGCCCGCCGACGGCACCGAGCTGATCACGGTCCCCTTCCACTTGTAGAGGAAGATGCAGTTGTTCTGGGGGTTGGGCTTGGTGCCGTCGCTCAGGGTCAGGGGCTGAGTCAGGCCGCCCAGTGTCTCCCCCTGGAACATCGACAAGCCCTTGATCACGTCCGCGCTGGTCGCGGTCGCGCTGGCGGGCACGTTGGCGTTGGTGATCGCTTTGGCGAAACCGACGCCACCGACCCAGGAGTCGCACGCCCCTTGGCCGACCTGGGCCCGCTTCGACCCACCCGGGGCGTAGGCGGAGCCGTACGCCTTCAGGGCAGCGTTGAAGTCGGCCGCCGGGCCGATGGTCGTGTCGAGGCAGATGAAGTCGGGCGAAGAACCGGCGGTGTTGCCGAGGTCGGGCGCCGTGTTGATCACCGCGGCGGTCGGACCCATGCCGGAGCTGATGTAGATCGGGTGGTAGTTCTGGCGGCTGCAATCCCTCGAGAACACGACCGTGTCGATGAATGCCGCCATCGCTTCGGCGCCGGCGTTCTTGGCGGCCAGGCATTCAGCGGTGTAGCTCGGCTGGGTCCGGGACGCGAGGGCGTTGTAGACGGGGTCGAGGCCGACCTGCTTGGCGTCGGCGTTGAACAGCGGCTGCGCCTGGGCACAGGCCGCCACATCGGTGCACAGGACGATGCCGACCGTCTTGGCACCGAGCTGGGCGGCGGCCTTCATCTGCCCCCAGATGTTGGCGATGACCGTTCCGCCCAAGGGATAGAACATCGGGTTCGTGAACCACAGGGCGTCGATGAGCGAACCGTGGACCACCGGGACGTTCTTCTGCTTCACGTAGTCAGCCCAGGTCTGCTCGGTCAGGGCGCCAGGCGCCACGATCGCGATGACGTGATCGGTTTCGACGAGCTCCTTGACCGCGGTCAGACCCAACGCAGGATCACCCTTGTCGTCCTTGTAGAAGGCCTTCACGGGATGGCCGTTGACGCCGCCGTGGGAGTTCGCCCACTTGACCCAGACCTCGAGCACGTCGCTCGCCTGGGTGCTGGCGGCCGGCCCGGTGGTCAGGGTGCCGACCCAACCGATCGGGAGGACGGTCCCGGTGGGTGCCGGCAAGGTCGTCCCGGACGAGGCGTCGCCCCCGTTCTTGCTCGACGATCCACACGCGGTCGCGACGAGCGCGAGCCCGACGAGCACGGCGACCGCGCCATGGCGAACTGAACGCATCCTGAGCACTGATCCCCCCTGGCTGCCCGCTGGACGGCGGAGCGAGCGGCAGAGTACGCCCTCGCCAGTACGGCACGCAACGACAGAAAGGCATGGCGTGCCAAACGTCTGTTGGCCCATCGAGCCTTGATGCCTTCCGACGTCGAGGCCGTACCGTCGCATCCGATGCCCGACTCGCTCACCCCCCAGCAGCTCCAGTACCTCCACACCCAACGCCTGGGTCGCCTGGCCACTGTCGACGGCTCCGGCGCCCCGCAGAACAACCCAGTCGGTTTCGTCGTTGACGACGACACCGGTCAGGTGCTGATCGGCGGCTTCCGCATGGGCGACACCCGCAAGTTCCGCAACGTGCTGGGCAATCCCCAGGTGGCGCTGGTGGTGGACGACCTGGCCTCCGTCGACCCGTGGCGACCCCGCATGGTGGAGATCCGAGGGACGGCCGAAGCGCTGTCGGACATCGATCCCCCCATGCAGGGCATGAGCCGTGACGTGATCCGCATCACCCCGACCCGCATCATCAGCTTCGGTCTGGACGATGACCCGCGCTGACTCCGGATCCGGCGGAGACG
>DASXLH010000188.1:0-27111 GCA_036496335.1 Acidimicrobiales bacterium | reverse complement strand
GTGCTCCTTGGCCACCAGATAGACGCGGGAGGTCCGCTGGGAGAGCTCGGAGAGGAAGGCCCGAGGCTCCAGGGCCGCGGATACACCTGACCCTCGATGCGCAGCACCTGGCGCAGGTGGCGCCGACGCATTGCCA
This sequence comes from Acidimicrobiales bacterium, assembly GCA_036496335.1. Classification (GTDB taxonomy): domain Bacteria; phylum Actinomycetota; class Acidimicrobiia; order Acidimicrobiales; family CADCSY01; genus JAEKLB01. The sequence goes on along the minus strand of DASXLH010000188.1, from coordinate 26,975 downwards.
CGATGTCGATCTCGGGACCGGGGACCTCCAGCGGCTGGGCGCTCACCGGGTCGTCCAGTTGATCTCGGCATCCGGCTTGCGCAGATAGAGGGGTTCGAGCTCCCACGGGTTGACGAAGTCCTCCCGCAAGGCCCGGGCGTGGGCGAGCTCCACCAGCGAGGCAGCCGACGGAAAGGCCACACCCGGCTCGCCGACCTCGACCTCGTCGAGCTCCCCCAGCAGCTCGGCGTAGCGCAACGCCCCGTCACCCACGGCCAGGCACTCCTCCCCCGTGGCCTCGATCTCCGAGCACAGCTGCTGGGGGGAGCCGCAGCCCATCTCGGAGAGCCGTTGCATGCCGCCGGGCACCTGCCGGTAGAAGGCGTAGAACACCTCGGCCCGGCGGGCGTCGACGACCGACACGATCCGGCGGCTCGACCGTCGGACGGGGAAGGCCAGCAGATCGAGGCTGGGCACGCCGATCATCGGTACTCGCAGCGCCGAGGCCATCGCCTTGGCGGTGGCGATCCCGACCCGCAGGCCGGTGAACATGCCGGGCCCGACGTCGACCGCGATCGCGCCGATCTCGTGGAGCTCGACGTGGGCCTGCGTGCACAGGAACTGGATGGCCGGCGTGAGGGTCTCGGCATGGCGGCGGCCCTTGGCGGAGGAGAACGACGCCAGCACCCCCTCGTGCCCGCCGATGGCGCAACCAACCTGCGGCGTGGCGGTGTCGATGCCCAGGATCAGCACGACCAGGCCTCCAAGGCGGCCGACAGGGCTTCGGCCCGCGGCGCCCAGGACGGGCCCACCACGGTGAGCTGGAGATGACGGAGATCGTCGTCCTCCTCGAGGGTGGCATGGGCGAGGCGCACCTCGAGGTAGTCGGGCTGCAGCGCCGGGCGCACGGCGTCGCCCCACTCGATGAGGGTGACACCCCCGTCGTCGACCAGCTCGGCGAGACCCAGGTCGTCGGCCTCCTGGAGCCGGTCGAGGCGGTAGACGTCGAGGTGGTTCAGCGTCAGGCGGCCCCGGTAGGTGCGCACCAGCGTGAAGGTGGGGCTGGTCACCTGCTCGTCGACCCCGAGGGCCTTGGCGAAGCCCTGGGCGAAGGCGGTCTTGCCCGTTCCGAGGTCGCCGACCAGCAGGACGAGATCGCCGGCGCGGGCCAGCTCGGCGATGGCGCCGGCGAAGCGGCGAGTCTCTTCGACCCCGGACGTCCGGCACAGGTTCACGCCGCCACCGTGAGCGCCTGCTTGGCCCGCACCAGATCGGCCCGCATCTCGGCCATGGGCACCGAACCACCCCGCAGCACCGCCGCCGGGTGGAACGTCGGCACCAGCACCCGCCCCCGCCACGGGTACGAGCGGCCCCGGAGGCGGGTGATGCCCTCGGTCGTGTCGAGCAGGGCCCGGGTGGCGAAGTTGCCGAGCGGGACGACCACGACGGGGTCGAGGAGGTCGAGCTGCGCGTCGAACCAGCCACTGCACGCCTGGACCTCCTCGGGCTTCGGATCGCGGTTGGCCGGCGGGCGGCACTTCAGGACGTTCATCACGTAGAAGCGGTCGTCGGTGAGGCCGATCTCCTCGAGGACGAGCCGGTCGAGCAGCCGGCCGGACCGCCCGACGAAGGGCTTGCCCTGCGCGTCCTCCTCGGCGCCCGGTGCCTCGCCCACGAACACCAGGTCGGCGTCGGGGTTGCCCCGGCCGAAGACCACCTGGGTGCGACTGGCGGCCAACGCGCAGCGCGTGCAGGTGCTCGCATCGGCGGCGAGCACCTGCAGGTCGGTCACGGACCGATCGTAGGTTCCACGTGCACCCGTGGCACCCGGGGGCCGATGCCGCAGACGATCTCGTACTCGATGGTGCCCAGCAGCTCGGCCCACTCCGCCACCGGCACGACCTCGTCGCCCTGCCGACCGACGAGGACCACCTCGTCGCCGATCGCCACCGTCGATCCGGGGCCGCAGTCGATCATGATCTGGTCCATCGTCACCGTGCCGGCGATGGGGCGACGGACGCCGCCCACCAAGACCTCGGCCCGCAGCTCGCCAAGGCGACGAGGCACCCCGTCGGCATAGCCCAGCGGAACCGTCGCCACCACCGTGGGTTCCTCGACCGGGCGCCGCAGCCCGTAGGAGACCGCCTCACCGGCGGCCACCCGCTGCACGTGCGAGACCCTCGCCTTGAGCGACAGCACCGGCCGGAGGTCGGCCACGCCCCGCAGGGCGGGCGAGGGAGCCAGGCCGTAGACGGCGATCCCGCAGCGCACGAGGTCGTGACGGAGGCGGGGATGCACGAGGGCGGCGGCGGAGTTTGCGGCGTGGGCCAGGGGAACCTCGATGCCGGCGTCGCGGATGGCCGCCACGACCGCGTCGAATCGCTCGGCCTGCCGGTCGGTGTACGGATTGTCCGGTTCGTCGGCCACCGGGCAGTGCGTCCACACCGCCGCCAGTCGCAGGTGGGGATCGGCCGCGATCCTCTGGGCCCGCTCGACCGCCAACTCGTAGGGCGCGCCCACCCGGTGCATGCCCGTGTCGACCTTCAGGTGGACGTCGACCACGACGTCGCGGTCGGCGGCGGCCTTGCCGAGGGCATCGATGGCCTCGGCGTTGTAGACGGTCGGGGTGAGGCCCGCGTCGAGCGCTTCGTCCCACGCCTCGGGCTCGGACAGCAGCAGGATCGGCGCGTCGATCCCCGCCTCCCGCAGGACGGTCCCCTCGCCGGGCAGGGCCACGGCCAGACAGCTCGCCCCGGCCTGCAACGCCGTTCGGGCCACGGCCACCGAGCCGTGGCCATAGCCGTCGGCCTTCACCACCGCGCACAGCGCGGCCGGCGCCACCGTCGCCAGGAGCACCCCCACGTTGTGGGCGACGGCGTCCAGATCGATCTCGGCCCGCGCCGACCGGCCCGGCGGCCTCCCCTGCTCGGTCAAGCCTCGATGCCGTCTCCCGCCGGCTTGCCCATCACGGCCCGGAGGATGTCGCCTCTGGCGATGATCCCGACCAGCTTGCCGTCGCGCGTCACCGGGAGCCGCGACAGATGCCGCTCGTGCAGGAGGGTCGCCGCCTGTTCGAGCGTGTCGTCCTCGCCGCAGGTGATCGGATCGTCGTCCATGGCGTCCTTGACCTCGGCCGCGACCGCCTTGCGGAGCTCCTCCTCGAAGTGCCGGTGGGCGGAGGGGAGCTCGAGGTAGGCGCCGAAGAGCGACACCACCGTGGGGTAGTGCAGCTTGGTCTCCTCCACCAGCAGGTCGTCGGTGGTGAGCATCCCCACCACCTTGCCCTGGTCGTCGATCACGGGGCCGCCGTCGACCCCTCGCTCCGTCAGGCGGGCGTACGCGTCCTGCACCCGGTCGGTGGGCTTGAAGGCCAGGACATCGGCCGTCATGACCTCCCGGACGAGCATCTCTCTGGGCATCACCGCTCCAGTCGGTCGAACACGGACGGCAGGAAGTCTGGCAGGTCTCCGGCCACCAGCCCCCTGGCCGGGCCGGCCGCGGCGGCGGCGCCATGGAGCCACGCGCCGCCGGCGGCGGCTTCCAGCGGCGGCAGTCCCTGGGCCAGCAGCGCACCGATGATGCCCGAGAGCACGTCGCCGGTTCCGGCAGTGGCCAGGCGGGCGCTCCCCTCGTTGGCGAGCAGGACGGTGCCGTCGGAGCCGGCCACCGTGGTCAGGGAGCCCTTGAGCAGCACGGTGCAGCCGGCCCGGGCCGCCAGCTGGCGGGCCTCGTCCAGCCGGTCGGGCCCGGGCGACCGGTCGAGCAACCGGCGCAGCTCCCCGTCGTGGGGGGTGATGACCGCCCCCGCCGGCAGGGCGCCGTCCAGCGGAGCGACGGCCGTGAGCCCATCGCCATCGAGCACCAGCGGCACGGTCACCCGTCCCAGCAGGCGACGGACGTCGTCGTCCGAGTCTCGGCCGAGGCCGGGCCCCACCACCAGCGACCGGAAGCGGTCGTCGCCGTCGGCCACGTCGTCGGCCCAGCCGTGGGCCGGCAGGGCCCACGACACCGCCTCCCGCGGGGCATCGGGGACCGAGCCCGGCGCCACCCCCGGCACGGACAGGCGGACGTAGCTCGCCCCGGCCCGCTGCGCCCCTCGGGTGGCCAGCACGGCGGCACCGGTCATCGCCGCGCTGCCGGCCACGATCCAGGTGGCGGCCTGCCATTTGTGGGCGTCGCGGGAACGATGAGGCAGCCAGGTGCGGAGATCGTCGGCATCGACCAGCCAGGCGCGGGCGACCGCACCTGCATCCAGTCCGATGTCGGCCACCACCACCTCGCCCGACAGCTCCGGTCCCCGACCGAGGAGGAGGCCAGGCTTCAGCCCGGCGAACGTGACGGTGACCGTGGCCGCCAGCACCCCGGGACCAGCATCGCCCGTGCGGGCGTCGAGACCGGACGGGATGTCGACGGCGAGCACCGGCGACTGGGTGGACGGGCCGGCCCACGTGCCCCGGAACCCGGTACCGAAGGCGGCGTCGACGACCAGGTCGCAGGTCGGCAGCACCGGCGGGCACGCCGCCGCGTCGACCACCTCGACCCGCACACCCCGTCGCTCGAGGATCCGGGCCGCCACCCGTCCGTCGTCACCGTTGTGGCCCTTGCCGGCGATGACGGTCACCCTGCGCCCGTAAGAGCCGCCGAGCATCGCACCGGCCGCCGTCGCCACCGCCGCCCCAGCCCGGCCGATGAGCACGTCGAGCGGATCGGCGGCGGCGGCGTCGAGGGCGTTCGCCTCCTCGGCGGTGATGACCGGGATCACGGACCGCACCGTGCCCGACGCGGGCCGTCCCCGCCCCCGGCGCGAGGCGCGGCACAGGTCGCGGCGCTCATGGTTCGCTCGCTCACAGAGCCACGGCGATGGCCTGGGCAAGCGAGTCGGTGTGGGTGAGGGTGAGCAGCCACCGGTCGATGCCCCGACCGGTGGCCAGGCCGGCGGCGACGCCATGGAGGAGCACCCCCGGCTCGCCGTGCTCGGCCCGCACCACCTCGATGTCGCGCAGGGCGATGCCGCCGATGCCGGGACCGAGCGCCTTCATCACCGCCTCCTTGGCGGCGAAGCGCACCGCCAGGAACGGGGCAGGGTCGGCCTTGCGGGCGGCATAGGCCTGCTCGCCCTCGCAGAAGATGCGGCCCACGATGCGGGGCGTCCGTCCGAGCACGGTGCGGAACCGGTCGACATCGACGAGGTCCGTGCCGATCCCGATCACCCGTGCCTCCCGGCCCGCTCCTCCACCGGCTCCGAGGCCGTCATCGGGTCAGGGGACGCGCCACTGCGCGGCGAGCACGTGCACCGGTTCGGTGAGCAGGTCGACCACCGCCAACCGTCCCAGGACCTCCGGTCGGAAAGCCGGTTCGCGTTCGGTCACGGCGTCGACGACGGCGTCGAGGCGGCCCTGGTAGCCGTCGAGCACGGCCGCCATGACGTCGGGCGCCAGCCGATCGGCCAGCTCGACGTGCAACAGCGTGAGGCCGGTGACCTCGTTGCCCTTGGTCTCGGGCACGATCACGATGGTGCGGCCGTCGCGACCGACCGCCGCCGTCACCTCGCGCTGGCGGGCGGCCCGGTTCTTGGTGCCCCGCAGGTTGGTGCCCCGATCGGCCTGCGAGGGGAGGTCGGCGGCGATCCCACCCTTGTCGAGCACCGTGATGACCGCCGAGCCCGAAGCGACATCGCCGTCGATCCGGTAGCGGGTGTGGCCGACCACCTCGACCACGGCCGGGTCGACGGCCGCCAACGTGCGCAGCGACCGATAGCCCAGGCGCTCGCGGGAGGCCCCGGCCTCGAGGGTGGCGCGCACCAGCGCCACGTCGGCGAAGTCGTCCTCCGTGCGGGAGATGCCGACGGTGACGGTCTTGGCCTGGTGCTTGATGGCGTCGATCGGACGGGTGAGCTGGTCGATCCCCTCGGTCAGCGCCGCCGTCAAGGCGTCGATGACGACGCCCGGGGTGCCGACCGCCCCGAAGTCGGTGGCGTACACCTCGAGGGGCAGGTGGCCGCGGGCGTAGCGCAGCAGCGCCTCGATGCGCATGGCGGTGCTGGCCTCGAGATGGCCGTCGTAGGAGCCGGAGCGGAGGCCGGTGACGATGCGGTCGGCCGGACCCTCGATCTCCCGTCGGAGGTCCTCGGCCAGGTCGCCGTGAGCCGACACCACCGACTCGATCGCGGCCCGGGCCTCCCGCAACGGGATGGCCTGGGCGTCGATGGCCAGCGCCGCCTCGTAGCCGAATAGATGGCCGACCATGGCCGACAGGACGAACGCCAGCGCCGGATGGATGGACGGCACTTCGATGACCGCCAACGCGGCCGGGTACTCGGCCGCCCCGGCGGTGGCGATCACGATCGGCGCCGCCTTGTGGGCGCGGTAGATGCCCACCTCCTTGGCCACGTCGGCGGCGTTGGCGCCGCTCAGGCCCGCCGCGCAGACGAGGATCAGCGGCTCGGACGAGAGGTCGATGTGCTTCTTGTCCTCGGTGGCATCGCAGGCGATGGCCTTGTAGCAGAGCTCCGACAGCTTGATCCGGATCTCCGCCGCCGCCACCCGGTTGGCGCCGTTGCCGACGATGGCCCAGTAGCGGCGGCTGGGGGCGTAGGCGGCGGCCAAAGCGATCTGCTCCCGGCTGGCCAGCACCTCTTCCATGGCCACCGGCAGGTCGTGCAGGGCGGCCAGCAGGGGATCCCAGCGGCGCCGGTCGAAGGTGCCGAGCACGTCGGCGACGGCGGCGGCGAGCAGGAACCCGGACGCGATCTGGGCGTAGAACGCCTTGGTGGACGCCACGCTCATCTCCACATCGCGCCCGTCGGAGGTGTAGAGCACCCCGTCCGACTTCTCGACCAGGTCGCTGTTGCGACGGTTGACGATGGCGAGCACGGAGGCGCCCCGGGCCCGGACGAGGTCGACGGTGCGGTTGGTGTCGGTGGTGGTGCCCGACTGGCTGATGACCACGATCAGGGTGTCGCTCATGTCGTCGTGCAGCCCGAAGCCGGAGAGCTCGGTGGCGGGGATGCACTCGACCCGGATGGCGGTGGTCTCGGTGGCCATCTCGAGGGCGGTGACGACGGACTGGCCGGCCACCGCCGCCGTTCCCTGGCCGATGACGAGCACCCGGGCGAACTGACCGGCGGCGAGGCGGCGGCGGACCTCGTCCGGCAAGGTCTCCTCGCTCAGGGCGACGCGGAAGCGGTCGCCGTCCTGCAGGAGCCGCCCCCGCAGCGTCTTGCGGAACGACAACGGCGACTCGGTGAGCTCCTTGAGCAGGAAGTGCGGGAACGGGCCCCGGTCGATGTCACGGGTGGTGATGGCGGCGTGCGCCACCTCGGCGGCCTCCACGGGCAATGGCGTCCCGTCGTAGGCGGAGCGACGGATGCCGGCCAGCTCGCCCGCGCTCTCCCGGTCGAGCACCACCACCTGGCCGGACTGCCCCGAGCGCCCTGACGGGGTCTCGCCGTCCATGCGCAGGTAGTCGGCCGTCTCCTCGACCAGGCCGAAGGGTTCGCTGGCGACCACGAAGGTGTCCTCGGCCAAGCCGACGTAGAGCGCCTGGCCGGACCCCCGCAGAGCGAGGAACAGCCTCCCGGGGCAAGAGGCGGCGTCGGCGGCGATCGCCACGGAGCCCTCGAAGGACGCGACCGTCTCTCGGAAGGCCTCGTCCAGCTCGAGCCCGTCGTTGGCCCGGCGGGAGACCAGGGCGGGGATGACCTTGGCGTCGGTGGTGACCTCCGGGGGGATCCGAAGGCCGGCTGACGATCGCAGGGCGAGGTGGTTGTCGACGTCGCCGTTGAGCGCAGCCGTGAGGTAGGGACCGACGATCCCCTCCTCGTTGGAGTCGAGCGGGTGGGCGTTGGCCTCGGAGATGATGCCCACGCTGGCCCACCGGGTGTGCCCCAGGACCGTGATCATGGCCCCGTCGGCCGCCAGCGCGAGGCGCAGGAGCGGATCGCCGACGATGGCGGCCCGCAGGGCACGGGTGTTGTCGCCCAGCTCGCCGATCTCCGCCGCCGCCTTGTAGGTGAAGCCGAGCCGGCCGTCCGGGGTGCGCACCGCCATGGACTGGAACAGCTCGTCGTCACGGCGGCCCCGGAGCAGCGCGGCGATCTCGGGCGACGAGAGGTCGAGGTCGTGGCCGTCGACGAGGAGGTGCAGGCCGGCCGAGTCGCGGCCGCGGACCTCGAGTCGGTCGACGGCAGACAGGGCGATGTGCACGGCCGTCATCGCCTCCACCGCCGGGCGGGGGGCGCCGGGCCCGGCCAGGAGGGCGACCTCCCGGGCCGCTCGGAGCCGATCGCAGCGGATCGCCCAGGCCACGTCCTTCAGGCGGACCAGGGCGGCGTTGAAGGCCTCGAGCTGGGGGCCGGTGATGACGAGCTCGCCGTCGTCGGCCGCCCGGTCGAGATCGGCGACGGCGGCGTCGACGCCGCCGATGCCCCGCTCCAGGGCGTCGACCATCTGGTTGGAGGCCGTCAGGGCCAGGATCCCGGGCACGCCCCGCAGGAGGGCGTCGAGCCGCTCGAGGGCGTCAGCGGCGCCCGCCACACCCGATGGGCCGGTGCCCACGTCGCTGAGGGCGGCGTCAACCAGCAGCAGCAGCTGGTCGGCGGCGGGCGGTTCCCGGCGCGCGCGTCGGGCGACGACCGCGATGATGCCGCACATGGGTCGGAAGGGTACCGGGACCACCTTCATCACCCGGCTGCAGGCCAAGGGTCCTGGACCGCGCCTCGCGGTCAAGGACGTGTTCGACATGGAAGGCCTCCCGACCACGGCCGGTTGCCGGGCGGTGGCCGAGATGGCCGAGCCGGCCGAACGCGACGCCGCCTGCCTCGCCGGTGCCCGGGCGGCCGGCGCCCGCTTCGTGGGCAAGGCCAACCTGCACGAGCTCGGCTTCGGCGTGTCGGGTGTGAACCCGTGGTACGGCACGCCGGTCAACCCGGCCGCCCCGGACCGGGTGCCCGGGGGCTCCTCGAGCGGCCCGGCGGCGGCGGTCGGCGGGGACGAGGCCGACATCGGCTTCGGGACCGACACGGGTGGCTCGGTACGCATCCCGGCCGCCTGCTGCGGCGTGGCCGGCCTGAAGACCACGTTCGGACGGATCCCGGTGGAGGGGGTCTGGCCGCTGGCCCCGTCGATGGACTCGGTCGGCCCCCTCGCCGCCGACATCGCCGGGCTCACCCTGGCCATGCGCCTGCTCGAGCCCAGCCTCGAATCCATCGACGATCCGCCGACGACGGTGGGCCGCCTGCGGCTCGACGCTGATCCGGCCGTCGATCGGGCCCTGGACGACGCACTGGCGAGGGCCGGCTTCGACGTGGTCGAGGTGGATCTCGGCTGGGACGAGGCCGACGAGGCCGGCCGGGTGATCCTCCTGGCCGAGGTGTGGGAGACGCTCGGTCGGCTCGCCGTCGACCACCCCGAGGGGCTGGGTCAGGACACCCGGCGTCGGTTCGCGCAGGCCCAGGCGCTCTCGCCGGCCGAGCGGCGGCAGGCCGAAGCGGTCCGGACCGCCTGGCGGGCCGAGCTTACGGAGGTCTTCCGACGGGTGGAGCTGGTCGCCCTCCCGACGCTGGTCGCCCCGCCCAGCCTCCTCGGCGAGGCGAGCGCCATGCACGGCATCCGGCGGACCACGGCCGTCAACGTGGCGGGGGTGCCGGCCCTGTCGATGCCGGTCCCGTCGACCGGGCTGCCCGTCCCCGCCAGCCTCCAGCTCGTGGGGCCCTGGGGCTCCGAGGCGCGGCTCCTGGCCGCCGCCGCCGTCGTCGAGGAGGCGACCTCGTGACCGGGTCGAGACCGGAAGTCGCCGCCGCCGAGACCCTCCCCGCCCTGTTCGCGGCTGGCCGTCCCGACGATCCGGACGCCGTCTTCCTGGAGATCCCCGGGGGCGAGCCGTGGACGTACGGCGCCACGTGGGACCGGGCCGCGCAGGTCGCGAACGGGATGCGGGCCGCCGGGGTGCGCCCCGGTGACCGGGTCGCCGTCCAGGTCGAGAAGTCGCCGGAGGCGATCCTCGCCTACCTGGCCTGTGTTCGATCGGGTGCGGTCCTGTTGCCCCTGAACACCGCCTACACCGACGACGAGGTCGGTCGGCTGACGGCCGACGCCGCCCCGGCGCTCCTGCTGCGGGACCGGTCCGAGGTCGCCGCCTTCGCCGAGGGGCAGCCGGTCGAGCTCGACGATCACCCGGTCGGACCGGACGACCAGGCCGCCCTGCTCTATACCAGCGGCACGACGGGGCGGCCCAAGGGGGCGATGCTCACCCACCGCAACCTCGCCTCGAACGCTGCCGGGCTGCACGGCCTGTGGGGCTTCCGGCCCGACGACGTGCTCCTGCACGTCCTCCCGGTCTTCCACACCCACGGCCTGTTCGTCGCCACCAACTGCGTGCTCGCCAACGGGACGCGGATGATCTTCCTGCCCCGCTTCGACCCGGACCTGGTGTTCGAGCACCTGGGCCGCACCACCGTGATGATGGGCGTACCGACCCACTACACCCGTCTGTTGGCCGATCCGCGCCTCACCACCGAGGCCTGCCGGAGCGTCCGGCTCTTCGTGTGCGGATCGGCGCCGCTGCTGGCGTCGGTCCACCGGTCGTTCCGGGACCGGACCGGGAAGGCCATCCTCGAGCGCTACGGGATGACCGAGACGTCGATGATCAGCTCCAACCCCCTCGACGGCGAGCGACGCCCCGGAACCGTCGGCTTCCCCCTCCCCGACGTGGAGGTGCGCCTCGCCGACGTCGATGCGGAGGGCGTCGGAGGAGTCGAGGTGCACGGCCCCAACGTCTTCTCCGGCTACCGGGGGCGCCCCGATCTCGACGCCTCCGAGTTCCGGCCCGACGGCTTCTTCCGCACCGGCGACCTCGGCACCCTCGACGACGACGGCTACCTCCGCATCGTCGGTCGCACCAAGGACCTCGTGATCTCGGGTGGCCTCAACGTGCACCCGACGGAGGTGGAGGAGGCCATCAACGCCCTCGACGGGGTGCTCGAGAGCGCCGTGGTGGGGTTGCCCGACACCGATCTCGGGGAGGCCGTCGTCGCCGTGGTCGTGGCCCGGCCGGGCGCCACCCTCGACCCGGATCGGATGCGGACGGCCCTGCGGGCCGGTCTGGCCGGCTTCAAGGTGCCGAAGCGGGTCGTGCTACTGGACGAGCTGCCCCGCAACGCCATGGGCAAGGTCGAGAAGGCGATCCTGCGCACCCTGCTGACGTCCTGAGAGCCCGCCCGACTTCACCGACCGTTCTGGGCGTGGTTCCGTTACTTGGGAGGGCGCGAAACCACGCCCAGAACGAGAGGGGACTCAGCCCTCGAGGGCGGCCTCGACCGCCCGGACCAGGCGGGCAGCCGACGACTCGGCCTGCTCGGCGGTCGCCGCCTCCACCATCACCCGGACCAGGGGCTCGGTGCCGCTGGGCCGGATCAGCACCCGGCCCCGGTCGCCGAGGTCGGCTTCGACGGCCGCCACCTCGTCGGCGATCACGGCCGAGACATCGAGTCCCTTGGTGGTCACCCGGACGTTGCGCAGGACCTGTGGGAGCGAGGTCATGGCGTCGTCGACGAGATCGGCGAGGGCGGTGGCCCGGCGGGCCACCAGGTCGAGCAGCTGGAGCCCGGTGAGGACGCCGTCACCCGTGGTGGCCAGGTCGCGGAAGATGAAGTGGCCCGACTGCTCGCCCCCCAGGGAGAGGCCTTCGCGCCCCAGCGCCTCGAGCACATAGCGGTCGCCGACGGCCGTCTCGACCACCCGGATGTCCCGCTCGGCCATGGCCAGGTGGAACCCGAGGTTGGTCATCACCGTCACGACCACGGCGTTGCCACGCAGCAGACCCCGACCAGCCAGGTCGACCGCGAACAGGGCGAGGAGGTGGTCCCCGTCGACAAGGCGGCCTCGGTGGTCGACGGCCAGGAACCGGTCGGCGTCGCCGTCGAAGGCGAGCCCGACGTCGGCGCCGACCTCGACCACCCGGCGCTGCAGCGCTTCGGGATGGGTCGAGCCGCAGCCGGCGTTGATGTTGCGCCCGTCGGGCTCGGCGGAGAGCACGTCGACGCGGGCGCCCAGGGCCTCGAGCACCGTCGGCGCGACATGCGAGGCCGCACCGTTGGCGCAGTCGATCACCACCGAGAGGCCGTCGAGTCCCCGCCCGTCGAGCGATCCCAGGAGGAAGCCTTGATAGGGCTCGTCGGCGAGGAAGGCCCGCCGGCGCACGAGCCCGACCCCGGCCGCGGCCCCCGGTCCCGCCCCGGGGACACCGTCCTTGACAGGAGCGGAGAGCTCGGCCAGCACCGCTTCGAGGTGTTCCTCGACGTCGTCGGGAAGCTTCGTGCCTCCGGCGGCGAAGAGCTTCACGCCGTTGTCGGCATAGGGGTTGTGCGAAGCGGAGATCATCGCTCCGGGCACACCGTCGCGGGCGGCGTGCCACGCCAGGCCGGGGGTGGGGAGCACGCCGAGCAGCTCGACGTCGACACCCTCGGCGGCGATCCCCGCCGCCAGCGCGGCCTCGAGCATCGCCCCTGACTCCCGGGTGTCGCGCCCGACCAGGACGCGGGGGCCACCGAGCACGCGCGCCGTCGCCCGGCCGAGAGCCAGGACGAGCTCCGGGGTGAGCTCGATACCGGCGATGCCCCTGACCCCGTCGGTGCCGAAGCGCAGGCTCACGGAGCCGGCGCTACCGCTTCGAGTATTGCGGTGCCTTCCGGGCCTTCTTGAGCCCGTACTTCTTGCTCTCCTTCTCGCGGGCGTCGCGAGTGAGGAAGCCGGCCTTCTTGAGAACGCCGCGCAGCTCCGGGTCGAGCTCGATCAGGGACCGGGCGATGCCGAGGCGGAGGGCACCCGCCTGGCCGGTCACGCCGCCGCCATCGAGCGTGGCGTCGACGTCGTAGGTCTCCGTGCTCGTCAGGCGCAGCGGCTCGGTGACGATCATCTGGTGCGTCTCGGTCGGGAAGTACTCGGCCATCGGGCGCTTGTTGATCGTCACGACGCCCGAACCGGGGCGGAACCTGACGCGGGCGATGGCCTGCTTGCGGCGGCCGGTGGTCTGGGTGAGCGGCTTGTCGGCCACGGTGTCTCCTCGATCAGGCCGGCCGGCGAGCCGACGGGATGTCGAACGGGACCGGGGCCTGGGCGGCGTGCGGGTGGGTGGGGCCGGCGTAGACCTTGAGCTTGGTGAGCTGCTGACGACCGAGGGCGGTCTTCGGGATCATGCCCCGGACGGAACGCCGGACGACCTCTTGCGGCTTGGATGCCATCAGATCGCTGTACCGGGTGGATCGGAGCCCGCCCGGGTAGCCGGAGTGCCGGTAGGCGAGCTTCTTGCCGGCCTTGTCGGACGTGAGCACGACCTTGTCGGCGTTGACGACGATGACGTGGTCGCCCATGTCCATGTGCGGGGCGTAGGTGGGCTTGTGCTTCCCGCGCAGGAGGGTGGCCACCTCGGTCGCCAGGCGTCCGAGGACCATGCCGTCGGCGTCGATGACGTGCCAGACGCGATCGATGTCGTTAGGGGTGGGGCTGAACGTGCGCACGACGTCCTTCGTGTCTCTGGCCGGGTGTCTTCGGCTGATCGGGGCGGCGGCGTGAGCCAGACCTGGTTCCGGGCCGACGGGCGAGTGTAGGGGCCCCCGACCTGCCCCGCAATCGCAGGACCCACCACGACAGGCCACGCCACCCGTCTCGGCCGGCCCCCACCATCGGCGGCGCCGTCTTCGCCGGGCCATAGCGTGCGCCGATGGTGGCGCAGCGGGAGCACGACGAGGGGCCGGAGGGGCCGGTCACGCTCCAGGCGGTGGCCGAGGCCCGCGACCTGCTCCGGAACGTGCTCCGACCCACGCCGGCCTTCGTCAGCGAGGCGGTCAGCTTCGTCGTGGGCCGCACGGTCATCCTCAAGCCGGAGAACCGGCAGCGCACCGGCTCGTTCAAGATCCGGGGCGCGTACAACCGGATCGCCGGGCTCGAGCCGGGAACCAGGGTGGTGGCCGCCTCCGCCGGCAACCACGCCCAGGGTGTGGCCCTGGCTGCCTCGCTGGTGGGCTGCCCGGCCGTCGTGTTCATGCCGGCCGACGTGGCCCTCCCCAAGCTGGCCGCCACCCGCGGCTACGGGGCCGAGGTCGTGCTGGTCGACGGCGACGTCGACGACGCCATCGCCGCGGCCAAGCTGGCCGACGGCTTCTTCGTCCCGCCCTTCGACGACCCGCTGGTGGTGGCCGGCCAGGGCACGATCGGGCTCGAGCTCCTCGACGAGGCCCCCGGGGTGGAGACGGTCGTGGTCCCGGTCGGCGGGGGCGGCCTGGCCGGCGGCATCGGCGTGGCCATGGCGGGCGCCGCCGACGTGGTGGGCGTCGAGCCGTCCGGGGCGGCCTCCATGGCGCTCTCGATCGAGGCCGGCCGACCGGTGCCGCTGCTGGCCATGTCCACCATCGCCGACGGCATCGCCGTGCGCGCCCCGTCGGCGCTCACCCTCGAGCTGGCCAAGCGCCACGTCGAGCGCCTCGTCACGGTCTCCGACGAGGACATCAGCCGGGCCCTCCTCCTGCTCCTCGAGCGGGTCAAGACGGTGGTGGAGCCGGCCGGAGCGGCCGCCTTGGCCGCCCTCCTGGCCGGGAAGATCCCGGGCGACGGACCGGTGGCCGTGGTGCTGTCCGGCGGCAACGTCGACCCGATCCTGCTCGGCCGGCTGATCGAGCACGGGCTGTCGGCGTCGGGCCGCTACCTGGTCCTCGACGTGGTGCTGGCCGACCGACCGGGCTCGCTCGCCAACCTCACCGGTGAGCTGGCCCGGCTGGCCCTCAACGTCGTCGACGTCGAGCACCACCGGGCCGGGGGCCGGCTGCCCGTCAACCAGGTCGACGTGCGGTTGACCCTCCTGACCCGAGATCCCGCCCACAGCGTGGAGGTGGTCGACACCCTCCGGGCCAGCGGCTTCTCCGTCCGCCTGGTGGACTGAGTCAGCGCATCGAGCTACGCCGCGCCCTCACCCGCCTGAGTCGGCGACGGCTGGCGGGTCAGCGCCAGCATGGCGACCCAGGCCGCACAGGCGGCGAGCACGGCGGCGGGCACCGCGTCGGCTCCGGCGGGTCCGACGAGGAGCGTGGCGAAGACGCACGAGGTGAGCAGGAGCCGGGTCGTGGCCGCCATCCCGGCCGCGCTCCCGATGGCGAGGCCCGCCGTGGGCGACATCCCGAAGAGCACGACCGCGAGCATGGCGACGGCCACCCCCAGGAAGATCGACGGGAAGACCGGGCCACCCCGGAACCCGGCGCCCAGGCTGACGGCGTAGGCGATGGCCTTCGCCACCAACAGGATCACGATGATCTTGGTCGACTGCTCAGCCACGAGCGCGGGGATCGACTGCTGGCCCGAGAACAGGACGTCCTGCGAGTTGGCCCCCAGCTGGCGGGCGACGAGGGCCACGAGGCCGACCCCGAGGCCACCCACCAGGAGCATGACCGGCATGCCGAGCCGCGGCACGCCACGCTCGGCCACGGCCGTGGCGCCGGTCCGCACGACGTGGATCAGCACGGCGGCCAGTACCCCGATCACGACCGCCAGGAGCAGGTCGCGCAGGTCGGTGCCCTTGTAGAGCGGCAGCCCCGGCACGGCGATGGCCTGCATGTGGAGCCCGCCCCAGTGGCCGAACCCGACGAACAGGCAGTAGCCGACGGCGGCGGCCACGAAGCCCGGGACGAGCGCCGGGATGATGGCGGTACCAGCGGCCAGACCCGCCTCGACCATCATCACGCCCGCCACCACCGGCCCGCCGAAGAGGGCGGCGATGGCGGCGAACGAACCCGCCAGGGGGATCGACGGGTGGGTCTCGTCGACCCGTCGCACCAGGTAGGTCACTCCGAGACCGACGATCGCGCCCAGCGCGATGAGCGGACCCTCGGGCCCCAGCACCACGCCGAAGGCGAGGGTGCCCAGCGCCGCCAGGGCGACACCCGGGGCGGCCGACAGCCCCACCGGTCCGCCGGCGAAGCCCAGGAGCGGCGCGTGCCCCCCGTCGCCCGGTAGGAACCGGCGGGCGACGATCACGAAGCAGGCACCCACCACGGGGAGGCCGACGATGAGGTACCAGGGCGGGGACGAGACGCCCAGGGCATCGGGTAGGTCGCTCCAGAACCACGTCTCCATCA
Organism: Acidimicrobiales bacterium; assembly: GCA_036496335.1. Lineage (GTDB taxonomy): Bacteria > Actinomycetota > Acidimicrobiia > Acidimicrobiales > CADCSY01 > JAEKLB01. Next base: position 10,876 of record DASXLH010000188.1, on the reverse strand, counting down.
CGTGCACGAGGGCGAGGAACCCGGCGGCGACGAGGGCGGCCGGGACGCCGATGATGAGGCCGATCAGCATCAGGCGGATCGGCGACTCCGCCGGCGACTTCGGGGCGGGGGATGTCGGCGGCGGCGTTTCCGGAGTCACCACGAGAACATCGACTTCCTCCTGGCAACCTTGCTACGGACGCTCGGAGCGTAGTGACGATGCCGGTCTCCCTCGCCACCGAGGCGCCGGACGACCCGGGAACGCCTTGGACTCGAGCGGAGAGAGAGGTCCCTGTTTCGGCGCCATGGCGCCGAAACAGGGCCCTGTGTTCATTGGGACCCTCGCCGATCGGCTCGGCTCCTTAGTAGCGGACCTCCCAGAGGCACAGCCCGTGAGGTGGGGCGGGAGGACCGGCGAGGGCACGGTCCGACCCGGTCAGCGCGGCCATCACCGAGGCCGGGGAACGCCGTCCCAGGCCGACCTCGACCAGCGTGCCGACGATCGAACGGACCATCTGCTGGCAGAAGGCGGTGGCCTCGATGTCGAAGCGCAGCACGCCCTCGCCGAGGTCGTGCCAGCGGGTGTCGAGCACCCGCCGGGTCATCGAGAACGACACCCCTTCGGGCACCCGGGGCTTGCGGCAGAACGACGTGAAGTCATGCTCACCGATGAGCGGATCCGAGGCGATGCGCAGCAGTCGCAGATCGAGCGGCTGGGCGACGTGCCACGCCGTCGCCGCCAGGAACGGGTTCGGCACCGGCGTGTTGACGATGGAGTAGCGGTAGCAGCGGGCCCGGGCCGAGTGCCGGGCGTCGAAGTCGGCATCCACCACCTGGGCGTGGCGCACCACGATGGCCGGTCCACACACCCGGTTCACCGTCCGGGCCAGGGCGACGACGTCGACGGGGGCATCGTTCTCGGTCGCCACCTCGACGTCAAAGGTGACGACCTGGCCCCAGGCGTGGACGCCGGCGTCGGTCCGGCCCGCCACGGTGAGCTGCACGGGCTGGCGGAGTACGCGGCCGAGGACGGCGGCCAACGTCCCGCCGACCGTCGTGACCCCCGGCTGTGGAGCGATGCCGGCGAAGCCGGAGCCGTCGTAGGCGACGACCAGCTTGACGCGCACGAGCGGCCCCGAAGGGCCGCTCGTGACATCGACGACATCGTCGAACAGGGTCATCTACACCAGTTCGACACGGGCCATCGGCGCGTTGTCGCCGTGGCGGGGACCGAGCTTCAGGATCCGGATGTAGCCACCACTGCGATCGGCGTAGCGGGGCCCGATCTCCTCGAACAGCTTCCGGGCCATCTCCTTGTCGCGGATGAAGGAGACGACGAGGCGCTGGTTGTGCACGCCGCCCTTCTTCGCCTTGGTGATGACCTTTTCGGCCACCGGGCGGAGCGCCTTGGCCTTGGCCTCGGTGGTGACGATCGCCTCGGCCGCGATCAGCGACGCGACCAGGTTGCCGAACATGGCCTTCTGGTGCGCGGCGTCGCCACCGAACCGCTTGCCCTTGGTGGGAGTCCCGAGCACGGTGTCCTCAGTCCTTCTGGCGCAGCGAGAGGCCGCGCTCGTCGAGCTTCTCGAGCACCTCGTCGAGCGACTTCTGCCCGAAGTTGGTGATCGCCAGCAGGTCGTCGTCGGTCTTCTGGAGGAGCTCGCCGATCGTGTTGACCTGCGCCCGCTTGAGGCAGTTGCGAGGCCGCTCGGACAGGTCGAGGTCCTCGATGGGGAGGTCCATGTCGGGCGAGCCCGTCGCCGTGGTCGTCATCTCGCCGAGCTCCAGGCCGCGAGGGGCCTCACTCATCTCGGCGACCAGCGCCACCAACGAGCGGAGCGTGTCGCCGGCCGAGGCCAGGGCCTCGCGGGGCGTGATGGCACCGTCGGTCTCGATGTCGAGGATCAGCCGGTCGTAGTTGGTCGACTGCTCGACCCGGGTGGGCTCGACGTCGAAGGTGACGCGTCGCACCGGCGAGAAGATCGAGTCGACCGGGATGACACCGATCACCGTCGACTTCTTGTTGCGGTCGGCCGACACGTAGCCCCGACCCCGCTCGACGGTGAGGTCGACGGCCAGGCGCCCCTTGGCGTTGAGGGTGGCGATGTGGAGATCGCGGTTGAGCACCTCCACGTCGGACGAGAGCTGCAGGTCGCCGGCGGTGACGTCAGCCGGGCCCCGGACGTCGAGACGCACGGTGAGCGCCTCCTCCGAGGTGGACGTCATGACCAGATCCTTGAGGTTCAGGATGATGTCGGTGACGTCCTCGGTGACCCCGGGGATCGTCGAGAACTCGTGGAGTGCGTCGTCGAAGCGCACCTGCGTGACGGCCGCTCCGGGGATCGACGACAGGAGGGTGCGCCGCAGGGAGTTGCCGAGGGTGTGGCCGAAGCCGGGCTCGAGGGGGCCGATGGCGAACCGCTGGCGGTTGCCGCTGGCCTCCTCGAGGGGCTCGACCGTCGGGCGCTGCATGACCAGCATCTAGGTCTTCCTTCAAGTGGGATTGAGACGAACGAGACGGGAAAAGCGAAAGGAACGCAGGCGTTACTTCGAATAGAGCTCGACGATGAGCTGCTCACGCACGGGCACGTCGATGTGCTCGCGCATGGGCACGTCGTTGGCGGTCACGGAGGAGCCGCCGTCACCGACCTCGAGCCACGGGGGCACCAGTCGGTCGATCGTCTCCATGTTGTGCCGCACGACGATCATGGCCTTGGCCTTGTCGCCCAGCTCGACCTTGTCGCCCTTGCGGATGCTGTAGGACGGCACCGTGACGCGTCGTCCGTTGACCTTGACGTGGCCGTGGCGGACGAGCTGGCGGGCCTGCGCCCGGCTCGATCCCCAGCCAGCCCGGAAGGTGACGTTGTCGAGGCGCAGCTCGAGCATGCGCAGGAGGTTCTCGCCCGTGACGCCCTTCTGGCGGTTCGCCTCCTCGTAGAGGTTGCGGAACTGCTTCTCGAACAGGCCGTAGATGCGGCGGGCCTTCTGCTTCTCCCGCAGCTGGACGAGGTACTCGGAGTCCTTGCGGCGCAGCTGGGTGCGGCCGTGCTCCCCGGGCGGGTACGGGCGACGCTCGATCGGGCACTTCATCGAGTCGCACTTGGGGCCCTTGAGGAAGAGCTTCATCTTCTCCCGGCGGCAGAGCCTGCAGACGGGACCGGTGTAGCGGGCCATCAGACGCGCCTTCTTTTCGGAGGACGGCAGCCGTTGTGGGGGACCGGGGTGACGTCCTTGATCCCCGAGACCTCGATGCCCGTGTTCATGATCGACCGGATGGCGGTCTCCCGGCCCGAGCCGGGACCCTTCACCAGCACGTCGACCTTGCGGACGCCGTGCTCCATGGCGCGCCGGGCGCACTGCTCGGCCGCCATCTGGGCGGCGAAGGGCGTCGACTTGCGCGAGCCCTTGAAGCCGACGTTTCCGGCGGACGCCCAGGCGAGGACGTTGCCCTCCTGGTCGGTGATCGAGATGATCGTGTTGTTGAAGGAGCTCTTGATGTGCGCCACCCCGAAGGTGACGTTCTTGCGCTCCTTGCGACGCGGGCGTCGACCGCCCGGCTTCGGCTTTGCCACTACTTACCTCGCTCCGAGCTCACTTGCGAACCTTCTTCTTGCCGGCGACGGTCTTCTTGGGACCCTTGCGGGTACGGGCGTTGGTGTGGGTCCGCTGCCCGCGCACCGGGAGGCCGCGGCGGTGGCGCAGACCCTGGTAGCAGCCGATCTCCATCTTGCGCTTGATGTCGTTCTGGACGTCACGGCGGAGGTCGCCCTCGACCTTGAGGTTGGCATCCACCCACGCCCGGATCCGGTTGACCTCCTCGTCGGTGAGGTCACGCACCCGGGTGTCGGGATCGATGTCGACCGCGGCACAGAGCTGCTTGGCGATGCTCGAGCCGATCCCGTACACGTAGGTGAGGGAGATCTCGAGCCGCTTCTCCCGCGGGATGTCGACGCCTGCGATGCGAGCCATGCGCCTAGCCCTGCCGCTGCTTGTGGCGCGGGTTCTCGCAGATGACCCGGACGACGCCATGGCGGCGGATCACCTTGCACTTCTCACACATCGCTTTGACGCTGGGACGGACCTTCATGAGCACGCCTTCATGTCTCTTCGCTTCCCTATTTCACAACGACTGGCCCTCGTGGCCATTGGCTCCTGCAGACGGTGGTAGTTCGGACGAGCGGCTCACCGTCGGTGCTGCTCGCTGCCGAGCCTCGGCTGCGCACCGACCCCCCGGCCATGGGCCGTCCTTGGACTACTTGTAGCGGTAGGTGATGCGACCCCGGGTGAGGTCGTACGGCGTCAGCTCCACCTGGACGCGGTCTCCGGGAAGGATCCTGATGTAGTGCATCCGCATCTTCCCGGAGATGTGGGCGAGGACCTCGTGACCGTTGTCGAGCTCCACGCGGAACATCGCGTTCGGGAGGGGTTCGGTGACCTTTCCCTCCAACACGATCGCGTCTTCCTTGGGCTTCGGCAGTGTTCGACCCTCCTCGGGGTGCTCGGGATTCCGGAACAGGCGAACGGGGGTGGCGACTGCACGCCGGACGGCGCGCGCCGCTGCCCGTTGGGCCGGCGAGCAAGGTTACCCATCAACCACCTCGCTGCCAATCGCGGGTAGAGGTGTCGGACGGGGAGAGTCAGACCCGGTTGCCGGTGCGGACCGCCACGCGGGCGTCAATGGCCTTGACGAGGCGTCCGAAGATCTCGTTCGGCGAGCCGGTCCCGTCGATGGTCTCGAGGATGCGGCGGTCCTCGAACCAGCGCATCAGGGGGGACGTCTGCTCCTCATAGAGGTCGAGCCGGCGGTTGATGGCCGCCTCGGTGTCATCCGGCCGCTGGACGACCTCGCCACCGCAGGTGTCGCAGGTCGCGCCGTACTTGGGGGGCTGCTGGATGGAGTAGTTGGTGCCGCAGTCGGTGCACACCCGGCGGCTGGCCAACCGGGCCAGCACCTGCTCCCGGGGGACCTCGAGGTTGATCGCCAGGTCGACCCCGCGGGGCTGGGTGATGGCGAGCAACGCCTCGGCCTGCGCCACCGTCCGGGGGAAGCCGTCGAGCACGAAGCCGCGGGTCCGGGTGTCGTCGAAGGCCAGTCGCTCCTCGATCACGCCGACCATCACGTCGTCCGGGATGAGGTCGCCGCCGTCCATCACCGCTTTGGCCTTGAGGCCGAACTCGGTGCCGTCGCGGACCGCGGCGCGCAGGATGTCGCCGGTCGAGATGTGGGCGACGACGTAGTGGCGGGAGAGCCGGATGCACTGCGTGCCCTTGCCCGCCCCCTGGCGCCCGAGCAGCACCAGACGGGCGCCCGTGCTCACTTCAGGAAACTCTCGTAGTTCCGCATCATCAACTGGCTGTCGATCTGCTTCATCGTCTCGAGGGCAACGCCCACGGCGATGAGCATGGACGTGCCACCGAAGCCGTCGAAGCTCTTGACGCCCCAGAAGGCGAGGAGCAACGTCGGCGCCAGCGCGACGGCCGCGATGAACAGGGCCCCCGGGAGCGTGATCCTGGAGAGGATCTTGGCTAGATGCCGCTCGGTCTGCGGCCCGGGCCGGATCCCCGGGATGAAGCCGCCCTGCTTGCGGATCTGGTCGGCCTGCTTGGCCGGGTCGAAGGTGATGGCTGTGTAGAAGTAGGCGAAGAAGATGATCAGGATGCCGTAGGCGAGGATGTAGACGATGTTGTCCGGTTGCAAGAGATAGGAGTTGACGAACCCGCGTATCCCTCGGGCCCAGTCACCGGTGAGCACGTTGGAGAGCAGCACCGGCAGGTAGAGCACCGAGCTGGCGAAGATGATCGGGACCACGCCGGACTGGTTGACCTTGAGCGGGATGTATGACGACTGGCCGCCGTACATGCGCCGGCCGACCACCCGCTTCGCGAACTGCACCGGGATCCGGCGCTGGCCCTGCTCGACGAACACGATCGACACCAGGACGACCACCGCGAGGAGCAGGATGATCACGAACTTCGCCATCCCGCCGGTGGCCTTGACCTGCGCCCCACCGGCCGGGATGCCGCTCACGACCGAGGTGAAGATCAGCAGCGACATGCCGTTGCCGACGCCCCGCTGGGTGATGAGCTCGCCCATCCACATGATCACGGCCGTACCGGCGGTCAGCGTCAGCACCACCAGCCCGACGTGCCAGACGTCGAACACGGGGATCAGGTCGACGTTGGTGCTGAACAGCCCCCCGCCGCCGTTGTGGAACAGGAAGGCGAGGCCCGTCGCCTGCACGATGGCCAGCACCACCGTGAGGTAGCGGGTCCACTGGGTGATCTTCTTCTGACCGACCGCCCCCTGGTCCTGCCACTCCTCCAGACGGGGGATCACGACGCCCAGCACCTGCATGATGATCGAGCTGGTGATGTAGGGCATGATCCCGAGCCCGAAGACCGCCAGCCGGGTGAGTGCGCCGCCGGAGAAGAACGACAGGAAGCCGAGCACGCCTCCGCCCTGCGCCTGCTTCTCGAGCTGCTGGACGGCGTGGAAGTCGACGCCCGGCACCGGGAGGTGCGCGCCGAAGCGGTACACCGCGATCATGAGCAGCGTGAACAGGATCTTGTTTCGCAGGTCCGGGACCCTGAACATGTTCCGGAAGCTGGAGAGCACCGAGCAAGACTCCTGCAGGTCTGAAGGGACGAGGTCGTCCCGTCTGTGCGGTCGGACGAAGTGGTCTAGCGGTTGGTGTGCTGGTTTCCCTTGGCCGGCGGCCTGCGGTCACCCCAGGGCAGCGGAAGGGTCTCCACCGTACCGCCTGCCGCGAGGATGGCCTGCTCAGCGGACTTCGAGAACGCATGCGCCCGCACCACGACGGGCCGGTTGAGCTGACCCCGCCCGAGCACCTTCACCAGGGCGTGCTTGTGCACCAGACCCTTGGCCAGGAGCGACGACGGGTTGACGTCGTCGCCCTCGAAGTCCTCCAGGGCGTCGAGGTTGATCACGCCGTACTCGACCCGGAACGGGTTGTTGAAGCCCTTGAGCTTGGGGACCCGCTGCTGGAAGGGCAGCTGGCCACCTTCGAAGCCGACCGGGATCGACCCCCGTGCAGCCTGGCCCTTGGTGCCTCGGCCGGCGGTCTTGCCGCCCTTGCCACCGATGCCCCGGCCGACTCGCCGCTTGCGGGTGTTCGAGCCCGCCGGCGGCTTGAGATCATGGACCTTCACGATTCCTCCTCAACCCGGATCAGGTGGGGGACGCGGGCGATCATCCCGCGGATCTCGGGGCGGTCGGGTAGGACGTTCGTCTTGCCGATGCGCCCCAGGCCGAGGGCGCGCAGCGTCCCGCGGTGCTTCGGCTTGGTCCCGATCCCGGAACGGATCTGGGTCACCTTGATGGCCATCACGCCACCTCCACCGGACCGTCGCCCTGGTACACGCTCTTGTTCGAGCCGCGGTAGGCGCGGAGGAGACCACCGGGGGTCACGTCGTCGACGTCCTTGCCACGCAGGCCGGCCAGGACGTCGGGACGCTTGAGCGCCTGGAGGCCCTGGATGGTGGCCCGGGCGACGTTGATGTGGTTGGACGAGCCCAGCGACTTGCACAGCACGTCGTGGATGCCGGCTTCCTCGAGGATGACGCGGGCGGCGCCACCGGCGATGACGCCGGTGCCGGGCGCGGCGGGCTTGAGCAGCACGCGGGCGGCGCCGAACTCGCCGATCACCGGGTGGATGATCGTGGAGCCGGCCAGCGCCACCTCGAAGAGGTTCTTCTTGGCGTCCTCGGTGCCCTTCTGGATGGCGAGGGGGACCTCTCGGGCCTTGCCGTAGCCCAGACCGACCCGGCCGGCACCGTCGCCGACGACCACGAGGGCGGCGAACTGGAAGCGCCGGCCACCCTTGACCACCTTGGCGACCCGGCGGGGCCGGGTGATGAGGCGTCCATCGCGCAGCTGCGCGTCGGAGAAGGGCGGCATCTAGAGCTCCAGTCCTGCGTTGCGGGCGGCGTCGGCGACCGCAGCCACCCTGCCGTGATAGAGGAATCCGCCTCGGTCGAACACGACCTGGCTCACACCGGCGGCCTTGGCCCGCTCGGCCACGAGCTGGCCGACCTTCTCGGCGGCGGCGGCGTTGCCGGTGGCACCCTGGCGGAGGTCGGCCTCGTGGGTCGATGCCGCCGCCAGCGTCTGGCCGGTGCGGTCGTCGATCACCTGGGCGACGATGTGCTTGTTGGAGCGGAACACCGCCAGGCGCGGCCGGGCGGCGTCGCCCCGGACCTTCTTGCGGACCCGGCTGTGCCGGCGGAGGCGGGCGGCGTGCTTCTGCTTGGACGAGTACGACATGGCTACGCGGTTGCCTTCCCGGTCACTTCGCGGCCTTGCCGGCCTTGCGCAGCACGCGCTCGCCGGCGTAGCGGACGCCCTTGCCCTTGTAGGGCTCGGGCTTGCGGATCTTGCGGATGTCGGCCGCCACCTGGCCGACCTGCTCCTTGTTGATCCCCTTCACGAGGATGCGGGTGGGCGTCGGCACCTCGAAGGTGATCCCGTCGGGCGCCTCGACCGAGACCGGATGGCTGAAGCCGAGGGCCAGATCGAGCTTGTCGGGAGCGGCCGCGGCGGCGCGGTAGCCGACGCCGACGATCTCGAGCTCCTTGGTGTAGCCGGCGGTGACGCCGACGACCATGTTGTTGACCAGCGAGCGGACCAGGCCGTGGAGAGCCCGGCTCCGGCGCTCGTCGTTCGGGCGCTCGACGAGCAGCTGGCCGTCCTCCTGGCGGAGCGTGATCGGCTCGGGCACGGGACGGGTGAGGGTGCCCTGGGGACCCTTGACGGTCACCGTGCCGGTGTCGACGGTGACGTCGACGCCGGAGGGCAGCGGGATGGGTGAACGACCGATGCGGGACATGTCGACCTACCAGACGTAGCAGAGCACTTCGCCACCGACCCGGCGCTTGCGCGCCTCCTTGTCGGTCATGAGGCCCTGACTGGTGGAGAGCACGGCGACGCCGAGACCGCCGAGCACACGAGGGAGCTTGTCGGCGGCGCGGTAGACGCGCAGACCGGGCTTCGAGACTCGTTGGATGCCGGAGATCGTGCGCGCCCGCTCGGGCGAGTACTTCATGCGGATGGTGAGCGTCTTGGAGGGCGAGGTGGGCGAATCCGCCACCCCGAAGCCCTCGATGTAGCCCTCCTGGGCGAGGATGACGGCCAAGGCCTCCTTCAGCTTCGAGGTGGGCATCTTGATCTCGTCGTGGAACGCCACGTTGCCGTTCCGGATGCGGGTGAGCATGTCGGCGATCGGGTCGGTCATCGTCATCGGAGCCCCCTCACCAGCTCGCCTTGGTCACGCCCGGGACCTCGCCGTTGTGGACCATCTCCCGCAGGCAGATCCGGCAGATGCCGAACTTGCGGTAGACGGAGTGGGGGCGCCCGCAGCGCTGGCAGCGGGTGTAGGCGCGCACCTTGAACTTCGGCTTGCGCATCGCCTTCTGGACAAGTGCCTTCTTTGCCATTACTGGTCAACCTCGCGCTTGAACGGGAAACCGAAGGCGTCGAGCAAGGCGCGTCCTTCGTCATTGGTCCGGGCTGTGGTCACGATCGTGATGTCCATGCCCCGAGGTGCGTCGACCTTGTCGTAGTCGATCTCGGGGAAGATGAGCTGCTCGGTCACGCCGAACGTGTAGTTGCCCCGCCCGTCGAACCCGGTGGGCGAGAGCCCCCGGAAGTCGCGGATGCGGGGGATGGCGAGCGACACGAGCCGGTCGAAGAACTCCCACATCCGGTCGCCCCGGAGCGTGACCTTCGTCCCGATCGGCATGCCCTCGCGGAGCTTGAAGGCGGCGATCGACTTCTTGGCCCTGGTCACGACGGGCTTCTGGCCGGTGATCTGCTGGAGGTCCCGCTGGGCGCCCTCGATGAGCGACGCCTGGCCGGTGGCCGCGCCGACGCCCATGTTGACGACGATCTTCTCGAAGCGGGGCACCTGCATGACATTGGCCAGCCCGAGCGAGCTCTGCAGCTGGGCCCGGACCTCCTCGTCGTAGCGGACACGGAGCCGGGGTCGGGTCGCCGGGGTGGTCCCGGCTGTCTCGGTGGTGGTCACGGCAGCTCCGCTCCCGTCCGGCGCGAGACCCGCACCTTGGTGCCGTCAGCGTCGATGCGGTAGCCGATCCGGGTGGGCTTGCCGTCCTGCGGATCGATGACCGCCACGTTGGAGATGTCGATCGGCATGTCCTTGTCGATGATCCCGCCCGGGCTCGTGGCGCTGGTCGGCTTGCGGTGCCGCTTCGCCACGTTGACGCCGGAGACGATCACCTTGGCGTCCTTGGGGTAGGCCCGCAGGACCGTCCCCTCCTTGCCGCGGTCCTTGCCGGTGAGCACCCGGACGCGGTCACCCTTGCGGATCTTGAGCCCCGACATCTAGAGCACCTCCGGTGCCAGCGAGACGATGCGCATGAACCGCTTGTCACGCAGCTCCCGGCCCACCGGGCCGAAGATGCGCGTGCCGCGGGGCTGCTGGGCGTCGTTGATGAGAACGGCGGCGTTCTCGTCGAAACGGATGTAGGACCCGTCCGGCCTGCGCCTTTCCTTCTTGGTGCGCACAACGACGCACTTGACGACGTCGCCCTTCTTCACGGCGGCGCCGGGGATGGCGTCCTTCACGGTCGCCACGAAGATGTCGCCGATCGACGCGTAGCGGCGCTTGGAGCCGCCCAGCACCTTGATGCAGAGCACCTCCTTGGCGCCGGAGTTGTCGGCGACGCGGAGCCGGGATTCCTGCTGGATCACCGGACCCTCTCGATCACTTCGACGACCCGCCAGCGCTTCTGGCGCGACATCGGACGGGTCTCCTGGATGCGGACGCGGTCGCCTTCGCGCACTTCGTTGCCCTCGTCGTGCGCGTACAGCCGGTTCGTGCGCTGCAGCGTCTTGCCGTACCGCGGGTGGCTCACCCGA